>JAYVAS010000193.1:0-3300 GCA_043750895.1 Pseudomonadota bacterium | reverse complement strand
CGGATCGGGCGGAAGTTGATGTAGAGGTCGAGCTTGAACCGGGAGCCGAGGAGGATGTCCTTGGCGTGCGCGTTGCTGGGCACGCGCGGGTCCCCCAGGGCGCCGAGGTAGATCGCCTGGAACTCGGTCCGGAAGCGCTCCATCGTCGCGTCGGGCATCGTGGTGCCGTCTCGGAGATAGCGCTCGGCGCCCAGGTCGAAGTGCTCGTACTCCCAGTCGGGGGCGAGGGCGCGCAGCACGCGCAGGCCCTGTTCGATCACCTCGGTGCCGATGCCGTCGCCCGGGAGCACTGCGATGCGGGTCATGGGGTCTCCATTGGAGACCGCGGGCTATCCGGCTCGGCGCTACTTGGCAGCCGCCGCTTCTTCCAGCTCGAGCTCGTCGAAGCCGACCATGCGGCCGCGGCCCGGATCCCACAGCTTCAGGCGGAGGCACTCCATGACCTCGCGCGGGTGCAGCGAGGTGCGCCCCGGGTTCTGGAGCTCGGGGATGGCCGCCATCGCCTCGGGCAGCCGGTAGAAGGGGATGCGGTGATTGAGGTGGTGCACGTGGTGGTAGCCGATGTTGCCGGTGAACCAGTGCATCAGCGGGGACATGTCCATCATCGACGACGAACGGGTCGCCGCGAAGCTGTACTCCCACTCGGACCGGTCGCGGAGGCGGGCGTCCGGGAAGTTGTGCTGTGCGTAGAAGAGGTAGGAGCCGACCCCGGTGGCGATGAAGACGGGGAGCACGCCGGCGACGAGGGCGTTGACCCAACCGAACCCGTAGGCGATCAAGCCGACCATCGCGAAGTGTTGGACGAGCGCGATGAGGCCGTCGATGTGCTGGCGCGGCTGGCGGCGGAAGGGCGAGAGGCACATCCCCAGCATGAACACCGTGAAGTAGCCGAAGGCCATGGTGAGCGGGTGCCGGACCAGGGTGTACTGGCGGCGCTGCTCGGCGGTCATGATGCGCCAGATGTCGGTGCTGACGATGGGGTAGCTGCCGATCGCGGCGCCCACCATCTTCGAGGTGTTCTTGTGGTGGTAGTCGTGGGTCTGCTTCCAGACCGACGGACCCGACAGGACCCAGTACCCGATCGTGTTCATCACGTAGCGGCCGACGGTGGAGCCGGCGAACAGCGCCCCGTGCAGGTAGTCGTGGTAGAAAATGAAGAGGCGGACGAGCGTCAGGGCGGCGAGGACGGCGAAGGCGAGCTTGAGCGCGAGCCAGGGGGCCGCCACGGCGCCGACCTCCGCGCCGATGAACACGGCGAGGGTCACTGCGAGGAGACGCCAGGTGCGAGGCCGGTCCTCGACGGCGTAGGGGGCGGCGGCGCGGACGAGTTCGGGTCCTTGACGCATCTTGGCTCCATCCATTCGCCGCATGTGTACCGGGTCAAGAGTGCAGGTACAACCCCCTGGAACCACTATATTTCCAGACCGACCGGTCAGTTTGCAGCCGCGACTAGGGGCTGTCGCGTCGATGGGACGTTGACGGTGGTGCCGGGGCGGAGCATTCTGCGGTGGATGGACGGCTTCTGGGTGCGCCAGAACGGCCGGCAATTCTGGGCCGGTGACTTGGATGCGGTCATTCGCATGTTGGGGGACGGCCGTCTCACGCGTGCGGACGAGGTCTACGTCGAGAATAAGTGGATGTTGATCGCGGATCATCCTCCGTTCGCGCGCACGACGAAGGCCGACCCGTTCGAGGCGTGGAACGACGCGGACGGGGTGGACGCGGACTCGGCCTACCAGTCCTACGTCGCGGCGGACGCGCCCCGTGGCCTCCACAGCGTTCCCCGCCCGGCCGACGTGGCGCCGCGCCCGCCCGTGCCGCTCAGGGCAGCACCGACACCGCCCCCGCCGACTCCGCCCACCCGCGAGCCGGTGCGGCCGCCGGTCCGCGCGGTCTCCTCAGCCGCACCCGAAGCCGACCCTGACGAGGAGACGGATCCTGGTATCCGTCAGCCGACCCCGCCGCGGGGTGAGGTCATCGACTTCCCGCGTCCGCCGGCGCCCCGGCCCATCCCCATCTCGGCGCCCCCTCCGTCCCGTCGCGCGCCGCGGGTCGCGCCCCCGCTGGTCCGGCCCGGGCGGGTGTTGGCGTACATCGTCGTCGGCGCGCTGGGGCTCGGCGCCTGGTTCTCGTGGGTGCGCTGGGCGGGGACGACGGACGTGGGGATCAGCGAGGCGCCGAAGGCGCGCGCGGTGGCGATCGTCACCGACACCGAGCTGGACAAGGTCGACCGGGGCCTTCGTGCGTTGCTCGCCGCGGACCCGCGGCCGATCAAGGGGGAGGGCGCGCTGGCCGACGCGCTGCTCGTCGACCTCCAGCACATGCGCATCGACGTGGTGACGGTGGACGCGGTGGTGACCGAGTCGACCGGGCGCACCGGCGAACAGCCGGTCTCGGCGAACCTGCGGGTCGTCCTGGCGTCCAGCAACGATCTGGACCGCACCGTGGGGGCGATTGCCCTCGTGGTCGGTCGGTATGCGCGGTCCTACCGGCTCTCGTTCCCAGAGGTCTCCATCGTGCTCAAGACGGCCGAAGGCGAGCGCGTACGCTCGCTCGACGCCAAACGGGCCGAGGAGTACTACATGGACCGGGTGAGCCTGGAGAAGATGCTGGAATGAGGGAGTCCCCGGACGCGCTCCGCGCCGTGGGACCCCGCTCGCCCTTCGCTACATCCCCGTCTTCGAGGCGCTCTGCAGCGCCTCGATCGACCGGATGATGGCCTCGACGCTGGGGGTGCCGCGGTTGCCCAGGCGGATCTTCCGCTCCGGGTTCACCAGGTACACCGTCCGGATGTACATCGGGCTGCCCGGCACCTGGACGCAGGACTTGAACTGGCGGGCGACCGATCCGCCGCGGTCGGTCAGCAGCGGGAAGGTGATGCCGGCTTCGGTCGCGAAGGTGGTGTGGCTCTCGGCTTCGGCCTCGTTGACCCCGAACAGCTTGACCCCGAGCTTCTCGAAGTCCTTGAGGTGGGCCTGGAAGGCCTTGAGCTGCTCGGTGTCCGCGGCGCCGCCGTCCTCGGTGTAGAACACCATCACCGACCAGTGGCGACCCTGGCGGTGCCAGGTGCCGTCCTGGGCCTGGAGGTGCCACTCGGGCGCGGTTTCGCCTTCGGGGAGCAGGTTGGGGTAGAAGCGCTCCTGAAGGGCGCGCTGGACGGGGGAGGGGAGGGATTTGAGCGCGTTCCGCAGGCGGGACATGGCGTGGAAGCTCCGGATGCGAGTCCTATAAGATCGGCGGGCCGCTGTCAGCCCATGAGGGGTGGGTTGCCACCACACAGTCGTGGCTTCGACTCCAACG
>JAYVAS010000192.1:0-11547 GCA_043750895.1 Pseudomonadota bacterium | reverse complement strand
GCGTCGATCCGCGCCGACCAGGGCACGCTGTCGGTCTCCTTCAGCCCCCCGGTGGCCGTCGGGGTGGGGGGCATCACCCAGCCCATGCCCATCGACCCGAGCGTGGCCACCGCGTTCCCGTCCGTACCCCCGGGTACGACCGATGCGGTCGGCATCACCGGCACGCCGTCGCCGGCGGGCGCCTACAACTATGGCGGCACCCCTGCGGCCACCGCCCCCGCAGCCGCCGCCGGGTCCTCCGGGACCCAAGCCGCCTCCGCCGGGTCCTCCGGTACCGCCGCCACCAGCACAAGCAAGCGCACCCCGACGACCACGGCCGCCCCAGCGGAGCCGTCCTCCGACTTCACCACCGGGTCCACCGCGAGCGCAGCCTCGACGGTCAGCGGCGGGAGCTCCGGAGGCGGCACCATGAAGGCCCGCGCCACGATGTCGGGCGGGTTCGGGCCGGCCCGCCGCTTGACGGTGCGCAACACCTCCGGCTTCGACTGGACGGGCTGCAAGGTGACGTTGAACGGGACGTACTTCTACAGCATGAAGGACGTTCCCGCGAGCACCGACGAGGGCATCATGGTCTACAAATTCAAGGACGCCAAGTCGACCCCGCTCACCACGAACGCCGAGATCACCCAGGTGAACGTGAACTGCAGCCAGGGGTCGACCACCGTCACCCCTTCCTGACCCCACCTGACCCCGCCGCTCATCGCCGCCCAATCCCCCTTGCCACCTCGACCTCGCCCCGCCACACGCTGAAGTGGACCCGCGGCCCCGTCCCGCCGCCGCGCAGCTCCAGCGCCTCGCCGGGCCGAACCACGGCGAGAAACCGAAGCCGCTCCACGCCCCGAAGACCCAACTCCGCCGCCACCGCCTCGAGCAGGGCGGCGCCCGGGACGATGGGATCGCCGGGAAAGTGGCCCGGATAGGCGCCGAATTTCATCAGAACTCGGACCGGACGCCCAGGAAGGGCCGGGTCGGGAGGTGGGGAAGCATGGTGTCCGAGCGCTCCCCCTCCGTCACGCTGACGATGGGAAGGAAGTCGCTCCGGAAATAGGTGGCGTTCAGCACCTCGAAGTACACGCTCCACCGCACCCGGGGGAGGGCCTTTCGCCACTCCACCCGTAGGTCGACCTGGTTGAACGGGCCCAACCGCTCGTCGTTGAACCCGTCCAACACGACGGTGTCCAAGCCGTCCACGCGCACCGCGCTCATCGGCCGCCCGGTGTGGAAGTCGTAGCGCCCCGTCAAGCGCCACGCCGGGGTGAGTTGGTACTCCACCGAGAGACCCAAGGTCAGCGCCTGGACGTGACCGGGCTCCACCGTCGCCGCGTACACGGAGTTGAGCGGGTTGGTGCGGCGCGCGTGCAACCATCCGCCGTTGAACGCAAGCTGCCACCGTTCCAGACGACTGGCGAGCAGCAGGTCCACCCCCGCGTTGTGACCATACCCGTCGTTGGTGAAGGTCACCCCGCTCGCCACCGCCTCGGGGTTGTCGGGGTTCACCACCAGATCCCAGAGCCGGCTGTAGTAGCCCTCGACGCGCAGCAGGGTGCCAGTCCCGATGGGGAGCCCCTGATCGACCCCGAGGACCACGTGCGCCACCTTTTCGGCGCGAATCCCCGGGTTGCCGTAGGTGGGGTCGACGACCAGGGGGTCCTCGACCACGTGGTGGTAAAACCCCCCGGTCAGCTTGGGAATCGTCGCCGTCGGCAGTGGCACCGAAACACCGGCGGACGGCGAGACCAACAGCTCGTCGGTGCGTTGCACCCAACTCACCCGGACGCCCTCCCGCGACCGGAACGGCGTCTGCTTCTCCGTCCCCCCGTAGGTGTGCTCGGCGTAGCCCGCCACCACCGAAGAGAAGTCCGCCTGGGAGAGGGTGAGCAGGTCGAGCCCGAAATCCGCGAGCGGCCGCGCCGACCAGGTGGGGAGGGCACGGATGTCGTCGACCGGCCCGTCGAAGGTGGTGCGACGCGCCGTCCACGCCGCGCCGGTGCCCAGCGCCATGGTGTCGCCCAGCGGTACATCCAGGTCGCTCCGCGCGAACAGTTGGGTGCGATGGGTGGTGCGGTCCACGACCCCCGCGAAGTCGCGCACCATGCGGGCATCATCGGTCGACGCCGACACGGTGGTCTGGAGCGTGGCCGTCTCCCCGAGGCGGACGTGATGATCGAGGGTGGCCAGGTAGACGACGTCGTCCAGCTCGAAGCTGCCGTCGATGGTGACGGTGCTGGCGTCGTCGGAGTCGACGAGCGCGAGGTGGTCCCCCGTGCGCATCAGGGTGAGGAGGAGGGTGTGGTTTCCCGGGCGCCACGCGGTGCGCAGGGAGATCTCGTCGTACTCGGGCGCGGCGATGGCGCTGTCGAGCAGGTTCACCGCCTGCATCGCACCGAAGTAGGCCTCCAGGTAGCTGCGCCGGGCCGCGAAGGCGAAGGTGAGGTCGTCCCCCTTTCCTATCGGCCCCATCAGCAGCAGGCGCGCGGTGGACATGGAGAGGTCGACCGACCCATCCAGGTCGTGGCGATCGTCCTTGGGTGCGCCGTCCCAACTCTTCACGGCGAGCACCGCCGAGCTGGTGTCGGGATGCTCGGACGGGGCCGCGCTCGCATAGAAGGTGACCGACGCGAGGATGTCGGGGTTGAAGATGCTGTTAAAGCCCGCGAGGTGGTACGGATTGTCGAGCGGGACCCGATCCAACTCGAACACCACCTCCCCGGCGGTGAAGCCGCGCACCGAGAAGGCCGCCAGCACGTCGCCGTCCGAGGTCACGCCCGGGAGCTTGTGGATCGCCCGGTTCATGTCCTCCAAAGCGCCCGGCGTGCTCTCGACGTCGCGACGGGTCAGCTCGTAGACGCCGGTGGTGGGGGACGGGTCCGGCGCGCGCTCGGCCCGGTCCACCTCCCGCCAGCGTTGGCGGATCCCGATGACCACCACCTCGGCCATCGGGCCCTCGGGCTCGAGCTCGAAGCGCAGGTCCCGCCGCTCCCCGGGGCCGATCTCCAGGTCCACCGTCGCCGGCGAGAACCCCGGCTTGGTGAAGGTGAGGCGCCAGACCCCGGCGGCGAGGAAGGGCAAGGACAGGAGCCCGTCGTCGCCGAGCGGCTCGGTCGACGCGGTGCCGTCGGGAGCGACGATCCGCACGGTGGCCCCGGGGACCGGAAGGCCGAGCGGATCGGTGACCGTCACCCGCGCCGACCCGGGTACGGCGTTGCCGACGTCGTCCTGGACCCGCACCCCGAAGGTGAAGGCGTAGTCCACCGTGGAGCCCTCCGCCGTGTCACCCCCGTCGGCGGGCGCGAACACGAGGCGACGGGCGGCTTCGATGGCGGCGGCGTCGACGTCATCGCGGATCCCGCGCACGAGCGACACCTCGGTGACCTGACCGTCCGGGGCGATCTGCACCCGCACCACCACCGTCCCGGTGACCCCATCGGCGAGCGCGGCCGGGGGGTAGGCCGGCGTGGCGGCGACGACGAGCGGGGGACCAACGGCGAGCGCCGCGGAGAGCAGCCAGATCACGCCGACTCCAGGCGCAGCGTGAGCTGTACGGACAGCACCCCGGGGACATTCACCCGACACCGGACCAACGGGCCCAAACGCCGACCGGGGATGACCTCGGGCACCACCCGCGCGCCCACGGGGATCCCACCTTCGACCGTCAGGTCTTCGACCTCCACCAGCATGCCCCGCTGTCCCGGCGCACCCAGCGCCCGCCCCGCGGCCTGGGCCGCCAGCTCCACCGCCGCGAACCCGCCGAGCTGCCCGTCCTGCACCAGCGGATGGTCGGCGGGCACGGTGTACACCCCCGCCGCTTCGGGAAAGCGCATCGGTGGCGCGTGAGGGATCACCCGACCTCCAGCCAGGCGCCCGGGCCCGCCAACGCGCCGCCGCGCCCCCGTGTCAGCGCGACGAGGGCGGCGGCTTCACTTCCGGCGCCGAGGCCGAAGGCACGATCCCACGCGAAGCCGGGACCGCCGCCAGCACGGTCGGGGAGCAGTTGGCCGGGCCCCCAGGCGTCGGCCGGTGCCGGTCCGGAGCGCCAGGTGATCCGCGGCCCCGGCCCCACGGGCCCGAGGAGCAGCGCCCCGACAGCCTCGCCCCACACCCCGACGTGCCCGGCCGCCCGAAGACCGTCGCCGACCTCGAGGGTCAGCTCCTCGCCGACGACCAGCAACACCGGCCGCCCCGTCACCCGCACCCGCGCGAGCGCGCACTGGACCCCGCGCCACAGGCTGTCGAGGCCGGCGAGCAGGGTCTCGGAAGGCCCGCCCAGGCCCATCGCGATGGAGAGGTGTGCGGCGGGCGCGTTGTGGACGGTGCCCTGAAACGCGAGCGGGCTCGAGAGGGCCGGGTCCTTGAAGTAGGAGCGCAGGAAGTGGATGCCCGAGGTGTACTCGCCGCCGCTCAGCGCGAAGATCACCGGGAGGTCGGCGGGGTCCGCGGGAACGAGGGGGCTGGCAGTCGAGACGGTCAACCGGGCGAGGCGGCTCATCCGGCGCCAGTCGCCAGCCGGGACGTGCGCGGGCCGCACCGGGTCGGGGGCATGGCAGAGCGCGAGGCCCTCCGCGAACCGGGGCGGGAGCTGGGTGGGATCGGTGTCCCGACCGGCGACGGTCCAGGAGGTGGCGCCGAGGACCACCGCCGACAGCGGCGCGGCTTCGACGCCCGCACGGCGGATCGGGGTCGGCCCAGGCCCCCGCCGCACCGCCACCGCCGCGTTGTGGCCCCCGAAGGCGAGGTTCACCGAGACGCCCACGGACTGGGCCCGCTCCCGCAGCCGCGCCGAGACGTCCACGCCCGCAATCGCCTCCCGCAGCCCCACCACGGGCGGCACGACCCCCGCCTCCATCGACTGCAGCAGGAAGACGAGCTCGATCAGCCCCGCGGCGCCGAGCGTGTGCCCGGTGGCACCCTTGGTGGCGGAGACCGCGGCGTTGGGCAGGAGGTCCGGCAGCACCAGCGCCTCGGTGGCGTCGTTGGCCAGGGTCGCGGTGCCGTGCGCATTGACGTGGTCCACCGCGCGCGGGTCGACGCCGGCCAGCGCCGCCACGATCGCCCGCCCCAACCCGGCGCCGCGGGGATCGGGGGCGGTGAGGTGGGCCGCGTCCTGAGCGACGCCCACGCCGAGGAGCTCGAAGCGCGCGCCGGGACCGGACGGCTCGACCACCACGTAGGCCGCACCGGAGCCCACGCACATCCCGCTGCGAAGCGTGTCGAAGGGGCGGCACGCGTCGCGGCTGGCGACCCCCAGGCTGCGAAAGCCGAACAGGCTCGACCGACACAGCACGTCCACGCCGAGCACCAGCACCCGCCGCGCCACGCCCGCGCGCACGAGGTCGGCCGCGACGCCGACCGCGACCGTGCCGCTGGTGCAGGCGGTCGAGACCACGAGGCAGGGCCCGGTGACCCCGCGACTCCGCCCGACCGCTTCGACGAGGTGATGGGGCAGGTTGTCCCACCAGAGCGCCCGAGGCGCGGACAGCGGTTCGCCACGGACATAGGCGCCGACGGTGACCTCCCCGTCGGGGCTGGCGCCGCCGGTGGTGGCGAGCACGACGGCGAGGCCCACCGGGTCCAGGTCGAGCCGCGCGGTGATGTCGGCGAGGAGCCCGGCGGCCGTACCCGGGACGAACCCCAAGGGGCCCAGCAACGATTGGCCCCCAGCGGCGTCCAGCCAGAGCAGCCCCGCCGCCGACGCCAGCCCCCCCTCGCCCGCGCAAAGCCGGTCGAAACCAGACGCCGTGTCGCCGAGGACGGTGAGCGTGCCCCACCCACTGAGCTGCAGCGGTGTCATCGAGGGGGTCCGGTATCCCGGAGCGGCTTGCGCCCCCAGACCAGCCGGTTCGCGAACGGCCCCACCGACGCGTCCTCCACCCGCACGTCCGTCAGCGGTCCGTCGAGCAGCGCCGCGAGGCGGGCCGCTCCGGCCACCACCACGCGCTCCCCCTGATGCCGGCCGAGCCACACGAACACCCGCTCGCTCGCCGCGGTCCACCGGCTGGTCCAGCCCTGCCCGGGCTCCGCCTCCCGCACCAGCAGAACCCCGCCGGGCGCGAGCGCCGCGATCATCCGCCCCACGACGGCCGCCTGCTCGTCTGCCGTCAGGTAGTGCAGGGTGTCGAAGCAGGTCACCGCCGCGGCGTCGCCCGGGAGCACCACGGTGCGCGCATCGCCGACCCGGTAGGCGTCTCCGGGCGAGGCGGTGACGGAGGCCCGGGCCACCCGCTCGGCGTCGACGTCCACCCCCCAGACCCGTACCGCGGACCCGCACGCGTGCAGGTACGCGCCCAGCAGGCCCTCGCCGCACCCCACGTCGACCACCAACCCCTCCCGCGGCAGGCGCTCCCAGGCCTCCCAGAAGATGGGATCCACCGCGGTCTTTCCGAACGCGTAGCCGCTGGCGACGCGACCGGTGGCTCGGTAGCGATCGAAGACCCGCCCGCTGAGCCCGAACGGGTCCGGCGCCGCCAGGGCCGCGGTGATCGCCGTGGTCGCCTCCCGGGCCAGGGTGCGGCGGGTGTGGCCGGCCGAGGGGAGTCGCGGCAGGACCTGCACGTGGAACCGCGGTCCGGCCGCCCGCGGGAACATGGCCCCGGGCGGCGCCGCGTCGGCGGTCCCCCGGACGCACACCGGGAGCACGTCGGCACCGCACCGGATCGCGAGCTCGAAGGCGCCCCGCTTGAAGGCGGCGAGGGTGTGCCCGTCCGAGCGCGTCCCCTCCGGAAACACCACCACGTGGATGCCGTCCGCCAGCAGGGCCCGGACCCTGGCCACGACCCCGTCCAGGTCGGCGTCCTCCGCGAGCACGAGGTGCCGGCCGAACCGGGCCATGGCACCGAACAACGGCATGCGGAAGACGCCGCCCCGCGCCCCGAACCGCACCGGGACCGGAAGGTGCATCAGCAGGGGAATGTCGAGCACGGACTGGTGGTTGGCGACGACGATGCACGCCGGACCCGCCAACCGCTCCCGACCCGTCACCCGGACCCGCCAGAACGGCTGGCAGAAGAAGTGCCCGACGCCCCAGGTCCAGCGCGTCACCCCCGCCGCGACCCGGCGGTGCGGGTCCCAGGGGAGCGCGACGAGCTGCGCAGGGACGGCGGCGAGCACGGTGACCACCGTCGCGAGCACGAACACCACGATCGCGACGAGCCCCTCCCACCAGAGGCGCAGCGAGCGGTGGCGGGGAAGGGCGGACATCCGCGGCTGGGCTATCGCGGTGATAGGCACGCCCATGGCCCTATTGGTCACGTTGCTCGCCGGGTGCACCCTCGGTCCGTCCGCCCAGGCCTCCCCGGCAGCGGACCCCTCGGTGTGGACCGAGCTGGCCCAGGTCCGCACCCTCGAGGCCCGCTTCGTCCAGGTGCAACACCGCGCGATCCTCAAGACCCCCCTCGAGAGCAGCGGACGGGTCACGTTCACGCGGCCGTCGTCCTTGTCGTGGGTGGTCGAGCGCCCCGCCGCGTCGACCTTCTCGCTCGCGGGCACGGTCGCCACGATGGACATGCCCGACGTGGGGCTCCACGAGGTCTTCGACCTCGCGGCCGTGCCCGACGCGAGCCGCCTCGCCACCAGCCTGATGGTGTGGATGCAGGCCGACCCCGCCGCGGTGGCGCGCGACTTCGACACCACGTGGCGCCAGTCCCCGCCCGGCGTGGTGCTCCGTCCCAAAGACTCCCGCCTCGCCAGCCTGGTGACCACCCTCACCCTGGACCTGACCCCGTCCCCGTGGCGGGTGCAGGCGGTCCACTACGTCGAGCCCGACGGCGATCGGGTCGACATCCGCTTCGTGTCGGTGGTCCTCGACGGTACGGCCCTGCCCGACCCCGCGCCGTGAGCCACCGGGGATGAGGCGGGTCGAGCTCGGACTCCTTGCGGCGCTGCTCTTGATCAGCGCGGTGATCGCCGCGCGGATGCAGGTCAGCACTGACCTGCTCGAGGCGCTGCCGCAGGACGGGGCGCTGGGACAGGCGTACGCGGACGCGGCCCGGTTCGCGCTGTTGGACACCGTGCTGGTGGACGTGGACGGCACCAGCGACCCGGCCGGACTGGGCGCCGCGGTCGACGCCCTCGGGGCGCGCCTCGCCGAACACCCGGAGCTCTGGGAGGTCCGGTACCGGGTCGACCTCGCCGATGGTGCCGCGCTGCGCACCGCCGCGCTCCCGCACCTGATCTCGTTGATCCCCGCCGACACCCTGCGCGCGCGCACCTCGCCGGAGGGCATCGCCCAGACCCTTGGCGCCGCCCAGGCCCGCCTGACCGGCCCCGCCGGCTCGTTGACGGCGCGGCTCCTCCCCCGCGACCCCCTCGACCTCGCGACTGCGTTCACCGACGCCGCCCAGCGCCTCGCCGGGGGGTCGGGGGTGCGCCTCTCGGGCGGGCACTTCCTCGACGCCGCCGGGACCCACGCGTTGATCCTGCTCCGCACCCACGGAAACAGCTTCGGAACCACCAAGGCCGATCCGCTCTACACCACCCTGGAGACCACGTTGGCCAGCGCCGCGCTCCCTGCGCGGTGGGTGGGCGCCCCGCGCTACGCGGCCGAAGCGCGCGAGACCATCCAAGCGGAGACCCAGCGGGCGGTGACCGCCGGCGTGCTGCTGGTCGCCACGATCTTCCTGGTCTTCTTCCGGTCGGTCCGTCCGTTGTCGGGCACGCTTCCCGCGATGCTGATGGGGGCCCTGTGCGCGGGGGCGATGGCGTCGTTACGATCGCCCATCCACGGCCTCGCGCTGGCCTTCGGCGGGGCGCTCGCCGGCCTCGGCGTGGACTACTGGATCCACCTCTACCTGCACGGGATCAAGGACGGCGTCCCCGACACCTGGCAGGCCCGCCTCGCCACCGCCCGGGACGCGCTCGGCCATCTGATGGGCGCCTACCGCATCTCGGTCGCGGCCACGGTCACCAGCTTCGCGGCCGTGGCCACCAGCAGCTACCCCGCGGTCGCGGACCTCGGCTGGATCGGGATCGGGTGCGCGCTCGGCGCGTTCTGCGGCGTGGTCTGGGGAGGGCCGTGGCTCTTCGCGGCCCTGGCGCGTCCCGGGGACCGGGTGCCCGCGCTCGCCGCGATGGACCGCTCGCCGCGATGGCTGATCCTCCCCACGGTCGTCCTGCTGCTCGGCCTGGCCGGGGCCGCGATCGGCCTGGACTTCGACGGCGACCCCCGCGCGATGGACGCCCGGACCCCCACCACCGAGGCGCTCCGGACCGAGATCGAAGGCCGCTGGGGCGGCGGCGGGACGTCGGCGCTCGTGGTCGCCCACGGCGGCGACCTGGACGCCGCGCTCGAACGTCTGAACCCTGCCGTGGAGGCCCTCCGCGACGGGGCCCCCGGGGTGTCGGTGCAGTCGCCCCTCACCCTGCTCCCGCCCCCCTCCCAACGCGCCGAACGGGCCGCCGTCGTCGCCAATCGTGCGCGCATCGAAGCGGACTTCGTGCGCACCGCCGAGGCGACCGGCTTCCACAGCGCCGGGCTGGTGCCGGGGCTGCGGACCACCCTCGACGCGGTGGCCCCACCCACGCCGGCCACCTGGGCCGGGACCGTGGTGGCCGACCTGCTCGGCCGCACCGTCGCCGCCGACGCCGAAGGCGCCCACGTCGCCGCCGTCCTCCGCGCCAGCACGACCGCCGCGCTGAGCCACGCCGCCTACGAGGTCGCCCTCTCCGGTGCAGAGGTCTCCGTCGTGAACCCGGTCGCGCTGGCCGAGGAGGGCGCCGAGCGCATCCGCACCGAGCTGCTGACGCGATCGGGCGCCGGGCTGCTGCTGGTGATCGCTTATCTGGCGTTCCGGTTCCGGGACCCCGTGCGCGTCCTCGCCGCCGCGGTGCCCTCCCTCGCGGCGGTCGTCGGCACCCTCGGCACCCTCTCCTGGTTCGGGGTGGCCCTGACCCCCGCCAGCGGGCCCGCCCTGGTCCTGGTGTTGGGCCTCGCCTTCGACCAGGGGATCTTCCTCGTCGAAGGGGAGGACGGCGGGCGCAGTCGGTTCCTCGCGGCGCGCGCCGCCATCGTGGTGGCCCTGCTCAACGCCGCCGCCGGCTTCCTCGGGCTGCTCACCGCCTCCCACCCTGCCGTCCACAGCGTGGGCCTCGTGGTCTCACTCGGCATCCTCTACACCGCGCTCGGCGCCTTCATCCTGACCCCGGCCCTGCTCACCCCTTCCGGAAACGCCGCCGCCCGACGTTGGCTCCGCCGCGGCGCGGTGGCGGTCGTGGCCCTGCTCGTCGTCGACCAGCTCGTGGGGTGGGCGGGCCGGATCCCGCCGCCCGCGGTGACGCTGGACCGGTCCACGACGGTGGAGATCCTCTCGCCCCACGAGCGGCGCTTCGGGCCCAACCACCTCACGCGCAGCCACGGCATCTGGGTGGCCCGGCTGAGCGGCACCCCCACCCAGATCGGACAGGCCAACGGGGAGTTGTCCACCGAGGTCCGGGCGCGCACCGAGGCCGCCCTCTACCAGACCTTCAACGAGAAGGTCCCCAACCGGCTGGTCCAGTACGGGCTGCTCCGCGGGCTCCCCTTCCTGGGAGGGGCGATCGGCCGCCACTCGCCGCCCGCGTACCTCGAGGAGATCGCCGCCTACACCCAGATCGGCGACGACCCCTGGTCCTGGTTGGTCCCCGCGTACACCCGAAAGCTGGTGATGCACGCGCTCCACGACGTCGGGCAGGCGATGGTGGACACGCCGCTGCTCGGCTGCACCGGGTTCCTGGCCGGGGGTGACTGGGCGACGGACGGCCACTGGATCCTGGCGCGCAACTGGGACTTCGACGGGGGAACGCCGTTCTCGGAGGACAAGGCGGTGATCGCCGTGCATCGCGACGGGGCCATCCCCTACCTGCACGTCAGCATCCTCGGCCTCGCGGGCGCGGTGAGCGGGGTGAACGAAGCCGGCATCGGCATCGCCCTCCAGGCCGCCGCCGCCGACGCCCCCATCCGACCGGGTGCGCCGATGATCTTCATCGCGCGACGCATCCTCGAGAACGCGCGCTCGCTCGACGACGTGGAGCGCATCCTCAACGAGGACAACGGCTTCGTGAGCGAGGCGGTCCTCGCGGTGGACGGCGACGCCGGCGAGGCCGCCGTCTTCGAGGTCACCCCCGACGACGTCACCCGGATGCCCGCCGGGACCCACCTCGCGCAGAGCAACCACCTGCGCGGCCCGCACCAGGACGACGGGATGAACCGGTCGCGGATGGAGCACGGCACCACGGTAGGGCGGCTCGCCCGCATGCAGGCGCTGCTCGACGCCGGACCGGTGGATCTGTCCCGGGCGATCACCATGCTCCGCGACCGGGGCGACCTCCCCGACGGGGACCCCCGCGCCATCAACGCCGACATCGCGTCCCACGGGGTGGTGATCGACGCCACCGCCCGGTCGCTGACGGTCGGCGGCTGGCCCGCGGTGAGCGGTAACTTCGTGACCTTCACCCTCGAGGATGTCCTCGCGGACCGCATGGACGGGGTGGTGGCGGCCCCCCCCGACGACCCGGAACGCGCGCTGCGCTCCATCGCGGCCCAGCGGTGAGCCTGCTCCTGCTCCTCGTCGCCGGGGC
>JAYVAS010000191.1:0-2108 GCA_043750895.1 Pseudomonadota bacterium | reverse complement strand
CGATTAACGCTAGGACCACCCCTGCACTATATTGAACGTTCAATTAATTTGGCGCGACCCGCTGTCCGCTCCATCGCCGGCGAGGTCCCGGGACGGAGTGCCCGGCTCCGCCTCGGATCCGGTCGGATCGGCTCGACGCTTCTCGAAACGTCGATCCGCACCCGCGAGATTGAACGTTCAATCTAGTCGCGGCGCCGGCCGACCCGCGGACACAACCCACCCCCGTGACCACCACAACCCCTCCTTCTGGCCGCGCAGCGGACACAACCCACCCCCGTGACCACGACAACCCCTACTTCTGGCCGCGCAGCGGACACAAGCCACCCCCGTGACCACGACAACCCCTACTTCTGGCTGCCCAGCGGACACGGGCCTTTGTCGCGTCGAACAGTTGGCATCATGGCGGCCGCGCTTACCCTCTCGCCATGCCGGGGATCGCCGCCCACCTCGTGTTTCGCGCCGTGGATTCGCGGGTGCTCGCACCCACGGTGGGCGCGCGCCGACGCCTCGCCCGGGCCCTGGTCCAGGTCGGCAACGCCTATGGGCTCCTCGCGTTCGGCGCCGCGGACACCCACGTCCACGTACTCCTCCTGGGCTCCGCCGCCCCAGGACCCGGGGCCCACGCGCTGGCCCTGGCGGTGCGGCACGCCACGGGACTGCCCGTCCCGATGGAGCGGACGCGGATCCTCCCAGTCGACGACCAGATCCACCTCGGCCGCGCCTTCTTCTACACCCTCGGCCAGGCGGCCCACCACGGTGTAGGCTTCGACCCCCTCCGCGAAGCCACCTCCCTCCCCGACCTCCTCGGGCTGCGCCCCGGCGGTCACGACGTGATCGCCCGGGTCCGAGCGGCGCTCCCCCGCGTAGGTCGGGACCAGCTCCTCGCGTCCCTGGGCGTCCCTCACCTCAACCCGACCCTCCTCCTGGATCACGTACACGAGGCGGCCTGCGCCGCCGCCGGCACGGTCGACCTCGCCGGCCGCACCCCGCGCATCCTCGCCGCCCGCCGCGCGGCGCTCGCGCTCACCACCGCCCAGCTCACCACCCGCGCCGCGGCCACCCGATTCGGCCTCGCCCCTCGCTCAGCACGCCGAGACCGGGCGAGTCCGGCTGACCCGGCGTGGATCCGGGCGGTCGGCCTGCAGATGGGGCTCCGCGCCCACCTCGGCCCCGCCCCCGATGACGACGCTCCGCGATCTCAGGCGCCCAGGGCGCCCGCCCCGGCGATGTCACGGAGCCCGACGATCCACCGCTGACGGCGCTCCCATCCCGCCCCATCAACCCGCCTTCGCCCCCGGGCTCACGCCCTATCTGCGCAGCACGATGAACAACGCGCTCGCCGCGGCGAGCAGCGCGCCTGCCAACTGGCGTGGCCGCAGCCGCTCCCCGAGAAACACCCGCGCGAGCACGAGCATGTACACGGTCGCCATCTGGTTGAGCACCGCCGCCACCGACGCGTCGGCCCATTTGAACCCGCCCAGCCACAAGAGGAGGGACACGTAGGTCCCCATCACCGCGGCCGGGATGAGGCTCTTCCACACGGCCCGGGGGCGGAAGATCGCCGCCACCTCCGTGAGCTGTCCCCGCGCCAGGAGGAACACCACCTGCCCCGCGACCCCGATGACCAGTCGGGTCCACGTCACCTCCACCAGGTCGCTGTTGGCGAGCACCGGTTTGGCGATGACCACCCCCACCGCGGTGCAGGCGATCCCGCCCACCGCGTACAACAACCCGCTCACCGGCACCTTGCCGCGCAGGGCCCCGGGATCGACGTTGGCCACCGTGATCCCGACCACCACGCCCACCGCGCCGATCAAGAAGTCCGCGCTCAGCACCTCGCCGAGCACCAGCCATGAGAGCACCACGACCACCGGCGCGTACACCGTGTCCATCACCGCCACCCGCGCGGCGCCGACCCGACGCAGCCCCTCGAACACGAGCGGATCCGCGATCGCCAGCCCAAGCAGCCCGCTGACCGCCAGCCGCACCCAGTCCTCGACCGAGCGGCCCTCGGGCACCCCCACGCCCAACGCCACCATGGTGAGGCTCAACAACACGGTGGCCAGGACGTTCTTGAACAGGTTCATCGCCCCGGGCGACGCGTCGGC
>JAYVAS010000190.1:0-6677 GCA_043750895.1 Pseudomonadota bacterium | reverse complement strand
GAGCGTTGCAACGGGGTGGACGACGACTGTGACGGCAGCACCGACGACCCCTCGTCCGCCGACGCGTCGACCTGGTACGCCGACGCCGACCAGGACGGCTACGGGGACCCCGCGACTGCGGCGCAGGCGTGCACGGCCCCGAGCGGGTACGGCGCCGACGCGACCGACTGCGACGACACGGACGGCGCGGTGAACCCCGGCGCCACCGAGCGCTGCAACGGGGTGGACGACGACTGTGACGGCAGCACCGACGACCCCTCGTCCGCCGACGCGTTGACCTGGTACGCCGACGCCGACCAGGACGTCTACGGGGACCCCGCGACCGCGGCGCAGGCGTGCACGGTCCCGAACGGGTACGGCGCGGATGCGACCGACTGCGACGACACGGACGCCGCGGTGAACCCCGGCGCCACGGAGCGTTGCAACGGGGTGGACGACGACTGTGACGGTGCGCGTGACGACGCTGAGTGCTCCGAGGCCGAACCGGGTCCCTGCGGCTGCGCGACGGGCGTGTCCAGTGCCGGAGTTGGCCTCGCCCTGGTCCTCGCCGCCGCCGTGCTGTCCCGACGGGTCACGCGCAGACCGCCCGTGGTCCCGTCACAGGTGAAGGAGGGCGCCCCCCGAGCGCCCGCACGGGGCTCCGGTCTGCCCCCGTTTCACGATGCCCTGCAACACTCGGGCGGGTCGATGGCTCTACTCGACGAAGGGCCCGGTAGCCGTCGGCGCCCGTACCTCAACGAACCCCGGAGTCAGGAATGTGTCGCAAAGTGAGCTGTGATCGGTGTGGAAAGCCCACCTGGGCCGGATGCGGCGCGCACGTGGAGGCGGTGCTCGGTTCCGTTCCCGAGGCGGACCGCTGTCGATGCCGCGAGACGGCCGCAGCCGGACGGGAGACCACCGCGGCGGCGGCTCGGCCCTCCTGGTTCGACGCGTGGCTCCGGCCCGGCGTACGCTGAGCGACGGACCGCTCGGGCGCGGTGCACGCCCCGCTCGAGCATCCTCATCACGCCCGATCCGACCCGACCCGCCGGTGCACTTCGCACAACATCAACAGGGAGGATCCCCGAGATCCCGTGGGCCTTGTTGCGCAACTGGGCGCCGGCGAGGAGGTCGTCCAACTCGCCGGCCGTGATGTCGCGCCAGCCTGCGAGTTGCGGCGCGTTCGGGACTTGGACGTACCACTCGCCGCAGGCACGAATCGTCGACGAACCCCTGGGCGCCAGGCTGCGATCGCCACTACGCCAGGCCACGCCGTCGTTGGTGCTCACTCCGACCGTCAGCCGGCGCGCAGTTCGTCGGCCACCCAACGCGCCCCGTCGTTCTCCAACACCCAGAGCACGTACCGGATGTCGACGGCGATACAGCGGGTCAGCTCCTCGTCGAACAACCAGTCGCTGGCGATGGACTCGTAGTTGCCATCAAAGGCCAGGCCCACCAGGCGGCCGGATCGGTCGAGGACCGGGCTGCCGGAGTTGCCACCCGTGATGTCCAACGTCGACAGGAAGTTGACCGGCACGTCGGTCAGGCGCGTGTCCACCAGGCGGGGATCCGGCGGGCGCGCGGCGGCCGCCAACAAGTTGGCGGGGGCATCAAAAGGAGCGGGTCCGGCCTTGGCGACCATGCCGGAGAGGCTTGTGAACGCCTCGTAGATCACCGCGTCGGCCGGCGAGTACCCACGTACAACCCCGAAGCTTAGGCGCAGGGTGTTGTTGGCGTCGGGATACACGGGGGCGTCGGGCGCACGCGCGGCCTGCCAGGCGAGGCGGCTCTGGAGCACCTCTGTCCGCAGGCGGCTCAAGGCGCCGCTGCGGGCCTTCTCGTCGTCGCGAATCGGGGCGTGCCAGGCGTTCAGTTCGCGGGCAAAGACCACGAACGGGTCAGTCTCCGATGCGATCCGCGACGCGGGCAACGACAGCAGGCGCCTGCGGGCCTGGAGGTCGCTCAGCCCGGTCTGCCCATAGAAGCGGTCGAGAGCGCCCTCCAATCCCCCTGGCTGCGCCAACAAGGCGTCGACCGGCGGGATGCGCTGGTCGGCGGGCAGCTCCGCAGCCCTTGACAACACCAGCCGCAGCAGGTCCCGGTCCGCCCCGATCACCGTCGTCTGAGACAGCTCGTCGGACGTGTCGAGCATGCGCTGCCGGTCGCGGTCCTGGTAGCCGGCGTCGCGTTCGGCGTCTGGTTTGAGGTCCTCGTTGGCCTGTCGGACGCCACGCCACGCCACGAAGAGCGGATCGCTCCACTCGAACAGACGCTTGATCAAGGCGTCGCGCTCGCCTGTCCGCTGACCGGTGGTGATGGTCGCAACCAGCGCATCGAGCGCGGCCAGCTCCGGCCGATGGTGCTTGGGGTCGGCTGCCAGCCAGGCGTGCAGCTCCGCGTCGCCCTGCTGCTTCCGCTCGACCACCTTGGACCGGTGGAAGCCACCGAGGGTGCCCAGGCCATTCTTGAGGCTGTTCCCGAGCCAGAGGATGGGCGCCTGCAGCTTTGGGCGCGCGGCGGGGTCTAGCGCCGACCGGCGCTCGAGCAGATCGATGGCCTCGGTCAGCAGCGCGATGTCCTGGGGAAGCCTGCGGTTGGCCTCGAAGGCAACCTCCATGCCCAACAGGTGGCGCTCGGTGCCGCCCGGAAAGCCGGCGACCATCACCATGTCGCCCTCCTGGACGCCGTTCTCGGCCAGGTCCAACGTGTGCGCCGGCCGATACGGGACATTGTCCACGCTGTAGGCGGCCGAGCTGCCGTCGGGGGCGACATAGGCGCGCAGCACTGCGAAATCCCCGGTGTGCCGCGGCCACGTCCAGTTGTCGACCGCTCCGCCGAAGCCGCCCACCGAGCGGGGCGGCGCGTAGACCAGCCGGAGGTCCCGCAGCTCCCGTTGTGTCACCAGGCGGTACTGCGCGCCCCCATAGAAGCTTGCGACCCGACACCGCCGCCCGCCGTGGCGCTCGCAGTCCGAGACCAGCGCGTGGCTGTTCTCGGCGATGCGATCGAAGCGGGTCCGGTCGGCCGTGCGTCCCTTGACACCGGCCATGACCCGCCCGGTCACGTCGTCGATGCGCTCGACGATCCAGACCCGGGCGCCAGGACCGGCGTCGATCTCCTCGCCACGGCCCGCGGCGCGAAAGCCATCTCGGGCGTAGTCTCGCCGCTCGTCGGACGCGTATTGCAGGAAGCCCTCGGCGCAGTGGTGGTTGGTCAACATCAGCCCGTCGTTGCTGATGAAGGACGCCGTGCAAAAGCCCAGCGCGGCGACCGCACCCAACGGGGCACCGAAGGGATCGGCAAGCTGTGCCGGGTCGAGCTCCATTCCCAGCACCGCCAGCCGTGGCGCGATGGCCGCCACCTGCTCGGGCATCCACATGCCCTCAAAGGCGGCGGCTTGCGGGAGGAGCAGCAGGGCGAGTTGAGCGAGCATCGGGTTGACTCGTGGCCTGTGGTTCAGGGGCTCCGATCAGGCCCGGCAGTGCTCTTCGCAGAACATCACCAGCGCGCGGTAGACCGTCGCGCGGTCACCCACGTGGTGGCTGTTGCGCAACTGGGCGCCGGCGAGGAGATCGTCCAACTCGCCGGCCGTGAGGGGCCGAAGCGCTCTGGAAACGTACATCACCCGGTAAATCTGGTTTTGGTCAGCCACCATCCGATCGGGGTACCGGAGCGGCCGGTACTTGTCAAGCGCGCCGGCCGGCCCGCCCGCTGGACGGGGTGATCACCTCACCCACACCGAGGCCGCGTAGTAGTTCGCCGTGTAGATCCCGTAGTTCATCCAGATCCCGGGGGTCCCGTAGCGGCGGATGCAGGTGTGAGGGCCGTTCTCCTCGCCAAAGCACCAGTGGGCCGGGTCGCATCCGGGGCTCGTGCTGGTGTCCCCGTCGTAGCACACGAAACCGGTCATGAAGGTCGTCTCCGTGCCGTACCGGGCGGTGATCGAACGGGAGACCGAACCGGTGTCGTACAAGGCCCAGGTGAGCCCCTCGACGATCAGGGTGTCAGTCGGGCCGCTGGCGAAGACCCGGACATCGCCGGTGGCGTTGCGCGAGCTCTGGAGGTCCCGAACCACGACGTCGTCGAGCTTGGCCACGGTGTCCAGTACATCGTCCACCAGTCGCTCGGCGCGCACGGCGCCAGCAGTGTAGTGGTCCGCGCTCGACAGGTCGTTCTTGAGGACCAGGGTCCAGCCGCCCCCATCCTCCTTCATCTCGCACCACACCTCGAAGGGGTCGCGGCCCCCATCCCCGTCGGGGTCCACCCACCAGGCGCCCGTGGGCGCGTCCACCGTGACCTGGAGGTCGGCGCAGCTCGCGCCGGGGTTCGACTCGGTACCGAAGCCGACACACGGGCCGTCGCCACACAGGTCACTGCCGTCGCAGTCGGCGTCGAGGCCGTCGGCCTCGGTCTCGGTGGCACCCGGGTGGACGGCGGGGTCGGTGTCATCGCAATCGGTGCCGTCGGCGACGAATCCGGACGGAGCCGTACAGGCGGCGTTGGTGACGAGCGCGTCGCCATAGGTGTCCCCGTCCGCGTCCCGAAACCAGATGGGCGGCTCGGCCACGTCGTCCACGACGCCGTTGCAGTCGTTGTCCGCGCCGTCACACACCTCGAGCGCGACCTCACAGGTGGCGGTGTCGACAGGGGTGGTGGTCCCCAGGCTGTCGGTGGTGCCGCTATCGTTGCTGGCCGAGTCGGCCGGGTCGCCCTTGCTGTCGGCGGTCCCGGCGCAGCCTGTACCGACGACCAGGACGCCGACGAGTGAGAGGAGGCGGAGAGGCATCGCGGACTCCTGGGGCGAAGGTACCATGGGGAGCAAGTCGATGAGGCCACAGCAACCGATGCGCGGTTGGACGCCATCGGCGTGCGCCGACGAATCGATCGTCTCAGCCCTGCACGGAACGAATCCGACTCCTTAGGCTCGCGGATGCCCCCCACCCCCCCCTCGGTTCCTCCCCCGGGCTCACCGCGCCCTCGCACCGCTCTGGATTGGATCGAGTGGGTGGGGAACAAGCTCCCCGAGCCGGTGCTGCTGTTCGTGATCCTCTCGCTGCTGGTGCTGGGCGTCTCTGCCGTCGGGGCGGCCGCGGGTTGGAGTGTGCAGCCCGTCCGGCCGACGCTCGCGCTGGTCGAGCAGGTGGACGCGGCCGGGGCGCCGGTGGTCGACGGTGCGGGGGCGCCGGTGCGGGTGCCGAAGCTCGACGGCGACGGCCGCCCGGTGGTCACCCTGGAGCCGAGCGGGGCGCCCATCGCCCCTCGGAGCCTGGTCACGGGTGACGGCGTGTACTGGGCCCTGTCGTCGATGCTCCGCAATTTCACCGGCCTCCCGGCCCTCGGCCTCATCTTCGTGGCCATGCTCGGCATCGGGCTCGCCGAGAAGTTCGGGTTCTTCTCGGCGCTCATGCGGTTCCTGGCCACCATCACCCCGGCACGGCTGCTCACCCCGGCCGTCGTGCTGTTGGGCGCCAACTCCTCGGTGGCGAGTGACGCCGGGTACGTCATCCTGCCACCGCTGGCCGCCGCCCTCTACCAGGCGGTGGGGCGTCACCCCATCGCGGGTCTCGCGGCGGCCTTCGCGGGGGTGTCGGGCGGCTTCGGCGGAGGGTTCTTCCCCACCGGCGGCGACGGGGCGCTCGCCGGCTTCGCCCAGGACGCCGCCCGGATCATCGACCCCGACTACACCGTCAACATCCTCCACAACCTGTACTTCAAGGCCGGCTCGGCGATCCTGGTGATGTTCGCCGGCTGGTTCGTCACCGACCGGATCGTCGAGCCCCGCCTCCAGCGGTCCGGGTCCGCCACGGGTGGCGGCGACGAGGTGGTCCGCGAGATGACGCTGACCCCTCGGGAGAAGACCGGGCTGGGCCTCGCAGTGGGCGCAGCCGGCGCGGTGCTGGCGCTGTTCGCGACGTTCATCCTCGCGCCCGGGGCGCCCCTGCATGGGCCGGGGCAACCGACCCTCGCCAACGATCTCGTCATCGTCCATCAGGCGGTGACCATCGGGCCCGAGGGCAGTGACCCCGGGGTCGTGGCCAAGGAGGTCCTGGCGCGCGAGCCGCTCGTGGTCGCCGAGACCGCGGCGCGGGGGCGGCTCGCCGAGTCGCCGGGGACCCGCTGGTCGCAGGTCATCGTGCCCATGATCTTCTTCGCGTTCCTGGTCCCGGGTGTGGTTTACGGGGTGTGGACCGGGCGGCTCCGTACCCAGCTCGACCTGGTGGAGGCGCTCTACCATGGGGTCCGGAGCATCGTTCCGGTGCTCGCCATCGCGTTCTTCATGGCCCAGTTCGTGAACTGGTTCTCCTACACCCGCCTCGATCGGATGCTGGCCTACTTCGGGGGCTCGTTGCTCGTCGAGGCGAGCCTGCCGATCCCGGCGCTGCTCGCGCTGTTCGTCCTGCTCGTGGTCGCGGGCGACTTCGCCATCAGCGGCATGTTGTCGAAGTTCGGCGTGCTCGCCCCCATCTTCATCCCCATGTTCATGATGGTCGGCATCAGCCCGGAGCTGACGACGGCCGCATACCGAATCGCCGATGCGGTTGAAATCGCCTTGATTGACGTTTCAGCAGCTCTTCTTGAATCGCAAATCACAGAAAGTCTCGTTGACGGAGATGAAGCAGAAACAACAACGAGTTGTGCACAATCGCCGCAAACTTGACTGAGAAAATTCAACCCCTCGTGACCTCTCGTCACGACGA
>JAYVAS010000189.1:0-19461 GCA_043750895.1 Pseudomonadota bacterium | reverse complement strand
GTGGACGTCGACGCGGACACCGCCGGCGGCGCCCTCCTCGCGCTGACCACCGCGCACCCGAGCCTCGCCACGCACCTGCGCGGGGCCGACGGCAAGCTGCGGAGCTTCGTCAACGTGTACCTCAACGACGAAGACATCCGCTTCCTCGACAAGGAAGCGACGCCGGTGAAGCCGGGGGACACCCTGATCATCGTGCCGTCGATCGCGGGGGGCGCATGATCGCGCTCACCAACGACGAGATCGCCCGCTACTCCCGGCACCTGATCCTCGACGAGGTCGGCGTCGAGGGGCAGACCCGGCTGAAGAACAGCGCGGTGTTGTGCATCGGCACCGGCGGGCTGGGCTCACCCCTGCTGCTGTACCTCGCGGCCGCCGGCGTCGGCCGCATCGGCATCGTCGACTTCGACGTGGTGGACGCGTCCAACCTGCAGCGCCAGATCATCCACGGCACCAAAAGCGTCGGGCAGCGGAAAGTGCTCTCCGCCAAGGAGCGCATCCTCGACCTCAATCCCAACGTGCAGGTGGACCTCTACGAGGAGGCCTTCACCAGCGAGAACGCGCTTCGGATCGCCGCGCCCTACGACGTGGTGGTGGACGGCACCGACAACTTCCCGACCCGCTACCTGGTGAACGACACCTGCGTGCTGCTCGGGAAGCCCAACGTCTACGGCTCGATCTTCAAGTTCGAGGGCCAGGCGAGCGTGTTCAACCTCGGCGACGGACCCAACTACCGCGACCTGTACCCCGAGCCGCCGCCCCCCGGGTTGGTCCCGAGCTGCGCGGAAGGGGGCGTGCTGGGCGTGCTCCCCGGCCTGATCGGCACCATCCAGGCCACCGAGACGCTCAAGATCCTGCTCGGCGTGGGCACCACGCTGTCCGGACGCCTGCTGCTGTTCGACGCCCTGGGCATGTCCTTCCGGGAGCTCAAGCTGCGCCGGGACCCCGACGCGCCCAAGATCGAGCGCCTCATCGACTACGACCAGTTCTGTGGCATCCCCAAGAGCCACACCGGCTCCAAGGAGTTGGCACCGGACGTCGGCGGGGCCACCTTCCGTCGCATGACGGTACAGGAGGTCCAGGCGAAGCGGGCCGCGGGGTGGAGGCCCTTCGTCCTCGACGTCCGCGGCGCCAAGGAGGCGGACATCGTGCGCTTCCCCTGGGCCGACACGCTGATCCCCCACACCGAGGTCGCGGCGCGGCTCGCGGAGATCCCGCGCGACCGGGAGATCCTCGTGCACTGCAAGCTGGGCGGCCGTTCCTCCCAAGCCGCCGCGGTGCTCGCGGAGCACGGCTACGACGCGGTGAACATGGAGGGCGGCATCACCGCCTGGGCGAAAGAGCTCGACCCCGCCATGCCGACGTACTGAGCGCGTCGGCGCCCAGGCCGGGCGGCGCGTACTACAGGTCGCCGCTGAAGCCGGCGATCGCCTTGGCGAACTTCTTGTCGGCCTTCAGCAGGCTGATCACCGCCTCGGTGGCGTCCTCCCCGTCACATCCTCCGAGCGCCGCCGGGTTCGCGCACAGCCCCACCGCGCTCGGCGCGGCCTTGTTTCGCGCCAGCGCCTCCGTCACCGCGGCCCGGAGCGCCGTGCCGTCCTGACCGAGGGCGGCCAGGTAGGCGGCCTTCTTGTCCCCGGCGGTCTTGATCGCGGCCGGGTCCTTCGCATCCAGTGCGTCTTCGATCGGGGCGAGCTCGCGCTCGAAGGCCTCCAGACGGGCCGCGAGCCGGGTGGCGAGGAAACCCCGACCGAGGGTGGCGAGGTCCACCCACCGCGCGGTGCCGGTCAACGCCACCACCGGCTGCGCTTTGGGCTCCACGACGATCGACGGCCACTCCACCGAGAGGATGGAGTTGAGTTCCCGTCCGAGCTGCCCGTCGCCGTCGAGCGCCTTGGCGAGCGCGAGGTTGAGGTCGTCCCCGGCGCAGGTGGTGCGGTGCATCATGGCGACCACGCCGGTGGCCTGACACTCCACCACGTCCTTCCCCGCCGTGACCTTGGGCAGCGCGCGCGCCAACGCGTCGAGGAACACGTTCGAGAAGTCCTCCTGAACGAGCTCAGCATGTTTGTTGAGCCGCAAGTACTGTCCCGTCACCTGTCGGCGGGTGAGCTGGGACCAGGTCGCAAGCCCGGAGGGCACGTCCGCGCCGAGCAGACCGACGGCGATCTCCAAATCGGCGAGCGCGTTGGAGTACCGTCCAACGGCGTCCTGGCCACGTTCGAACTTGGGCTGGATGGCGTCCGAGACCTCCCTGAAGCGCAGACTCTGGGCGGCGATGTCGTCCGGGTGGTAGAACGCGGCTGTTCCAGCGATGGCGGTTGAGGCGAAGATGGTCCACATACGACAAAGCTACCCCGTTTCCGTGCAACGTTGATCCGGCCTCACCTGTTCCGGGTCGATGGGGAGATGGGCTGCGCCGCGTCGCTGGCCGAGGCCCTGGACGCGCCGGCCGACTGCGCCGTGTGGCTCGACATCGAGGCCCCCGGCGCCGAGGAGCTCGCCCTCCTCGCCGACCACTTCCGGTTTCATCCCCTGGCGATCGAGGACTGCCTCCACATCCAGAAACGCGCCAAGATCGAGCGGTACCCCTCCCACGGCTTCGTGGTGCTCTGCGCCCTCGACCGCACCACCCGGGACGACCTGCTGGACACCGTGCCGGTGTGCATCTTCTTGCGGCCCGGCCTGATCGTGTCCGTGCACCCCAAGCGGGTGACGGCGCTGGAGCGGGTGGAGACGCTCCTGGGCGCCGAGCCGGACCGCGTCGGCACCGCCTCGGAGCGGGTGCTCCACGCCCTGGTGGACGCGGTGGTGGACGAGTTCCTGCCCCTCGTGGACGACCAGGGGGACCACGTCGACGAGCTCGAGGTGGCTGCGGCCAGGACCCCCACCCCCGCGGTCATGGACGCGCTGATCACCGCGCGCCACGACCTGCTCCAGGTCCGCCGCATCATCCTGCCGCACATCGAGGTGATCCGCCGTCTCGTGGATCCGGACGCCAAGGAGGTCTCGCCCGAGTACCGGGTGTACTTCCGCGACGTGCTCGACCACGCGCTCATCGTCCACGACAACGTCTCCCTCCACCTGGAGGTCGCCAACGGGGCGATCTCGGTGCACGCGAACGCGGTCAACGAGCACCTCAACCAGGTGATGCGCTTCCTGGCGGTGGTGTCCACCTTCATGCTGCCGTGGACCATCATCTCCGGCATCTTCGGGATGAACTTCGACGTCATCCCGGCCGCGCACCAGCCCTTCGGCTTCTACATCGCGATCAGCCTCATGCTCGCCTGCTCGATGGGCCTCCTGGTGTGGTTCCGCCGCAGAGGCTGGGTCGGCAGCCCCCCCTCCGAACGATCACGCCGCAAGCGTGATCGCCCCGTTCACAAAGGGAGTCCCACGTGGCGAAACTGAGCGCACGACGCAAGCTGATGATCGCCTCCTGGCGCGCCCCCCAGGAGGGGAACATCTACGGGAAGCTCACCGTCGACGTGACGCAGGCCCTCGCCTACGTCGCGTGGCTGCGAAAGACCACCGGCGAGAAGGTGACCATCACCCACCTCGTCGGGCGGGCGGTGGGCGCGGCGCTCGCGGCCGCCCCTTCCCTCAACGGTGTGATTCGGTTCGGAGGCTTCGTCGGTCACCCCACCGTGTCCGTGTCCTACCTCGTCGCCCTGGACGACGGAAAGGACCTCGCCAAGGCGAAGGTGGAGGACGCTGACAAGAAGGGCGTGGCGGAGATCGCCGCCGAGCTGCGGCAACTGGCGGAGAAGCTGCGCACCGGGAAAGACGAGAACTTCGAGAAGAGCAAGGGGCCACTCCAGCTGCTCCCCACCTGGCTCATCGCCCCGCTGGTGCGGTTCACCGGCTGGATCACCAGCGTGCTCGGCATCGCGGTCCCGGCGCTCGGGCTCGAGCGGTACCCGTTCGGCGCGGCGATCATCACCAACGTGGGCGTGTTCGGGCTGGACGAGGGCTGGGCGCCGCCCACCCCGTGGGCGCACGTCCCGACCTACGTGCTCATCGGTGCGGTCAAGGAGAGCCCGGTGGTCATCGAGGGCAGCGTCGTGGTTCGTCCGCTGCTCACCCTTTGCGCCACCATCGACCATCGGTTCATCGACGGCGCCCAGGGCGGCAAGCTCGCCAAGGTCGTGCGCGCCATCCTCGAGAACCCCTGGCAACTCGAAGGGTTGGACGGGCCGCCGGCGGACGTCTCTTAGCGGGCGGCCCGGCCTACGACTCCTCACCCTTCCGCTCGTCGCCCTTCTTCCGCACTGCGCCGCGCACCCGGGTCCACCAGCCGGTGCTCTCGGGCTCTTCGCTCTCGAGGCCGAGGATCACCAGCGGATCCCCGATCACCACCGCGTCCCGCCCCACCCCGATGCGATCGTCCCAGGCCAGGAGCCGGTCGCCGTCGAGGAGGAAGCCGGTGACCCGCGCCGGCACTGGCTCGAACACGTAGTCGTCAACGCGCCCGACCACCGCGCCGGTCCGGGAGACCACCTTCGTGCCCCGGTAGACGGTGCCCCACGCCCGACCGTCCACGTTGTTGCGCGGCAGCCCGGCCCAATCCACCGCCGATTCGCGCGTGACCAGCACCAGATCGCGCCCGACCACGGGCAGGTCGGCAGCGGCGACGCCCCCGGTCTTGGAAAAGACACCCGCAGCGCGCAGCCGGTAACCGTAGATGACCCCGTCGCTCAAATCGAACTGGAAGTCATCGAACTTTCCGATGATCGAGCCCTCGGCCATGGTCCCTACCTGCAGATTGCTCGCCCGCTGCCACGTCCGCATCGAGTTCCTCCCGGGTCATCCACGTATCCGGCATCAGCGCCGCCAGGTCCATCCGGTTCTTGCGCGCGTAGTGCTGAGCCGACCACTCGCCGGGGTCCCGGATCAAGAGCCAGAGTCGTCGGAGGCGGGCGCGCATCGGTGGACACGATAGCCGCCCGGCAATGCCCCACCCACTGGTCGAAGCCGGTATCCTTCCGCTTGCAGAGATCCCCTACGGGGAGCAGCTCGCGCTTCGCCGCGACCGGGTGGTCCGCGCGTTGAGCCGCCTGCCCATCGACGTCGAGGTGGCGCCCATCGTCCCCTCCCCCCGCGAGACCGGCGCCCGCGCGCGCGTGAACGTCAAGCTGCGAGACGGAGTGGTCGGCTTCCACGCCGCCGGCACCCACACCTTCGTGCCCGTCCCGCTCGACCGGCTGGCCCGGCCCGAGGTCGTCGCCGCCGCAGCCGGGCTGCAGGGCGGCGGGGATGTCGAGATCCGATCCGACGGCACGCAGGTCCAGGTGGTGCGCGGCAACACGGTGCACGGCCCCAAGCGGCTCTCGGTGGGCGGACTCGTGGTCTCGGCGGCGTCCTTCTACCAGGTCAACCTCGAGGTGAACGCCCGCATCGTGGCCGACGTGGACGCGCGGCTGGTCGCCCTCGCGCCGGTGCACCTGCTCGATCTCTACGCGGGCGTCGGGAACCTCTCCGCCGCCGCCTCCCGCCGGGGCGTCCCGGCCACCCTGCTCGAGTCCGACCCGTCCTCGGTGGCCGACGCGAAGCGCAACCTGCCCGGCGCCGACGTGCGGAAAGGGGACGCCGCGCGCCTCCCCACCGGCAGCGTCTTCTTCGACGTCGCGCTGCTGGACCCGCCGCGCGCCGGCGCGCTGGGCGTCCTGGCCGAGCTGGCCACCACCCGGCCCCGCGCCATCCTCTACCTGTCGTGCGAGCCGACCACCCTGGCGCGCGACCTGGGGACCGTGCTCTCGCGCGGCTACCGCGTCACCCTGGTCCAACCCTACGACATGTTCCCCGACACCGAGCACGTCGAAACCCTGGTGGTCCTCGAGCGGGCCTGAACCGGACGGCGCCGCCCCGCGCGCGGGCGCTCAGCCCTCGAGCTGCGCGACGACCTCGTTGCAGAACGCCACCACGTCGCGACCTCGCACCACGAGCGCGCCCGGGGTGTTCCCGTCCCCCCAGTCGACGAGGAGGGCCCCCGGCACCGCCGCCACCGCGACCCGCAGCTCCACGCGACGATCCAGCCCGTCCCGCAGCACCCGGACCGCCGCGGGCGGGCCGCCGATCACGGCGAGGCGGCGCTTGCCGTTGACCATCAAGGCGGTGGAGAGGCGGTTGAGGGCGGCGCGGACGGGCGGCGACGACGAACCTTCGCCTCGGCTGGCGGGCACGCGCACGCCGACCATCCCCGGCGGCGCCTCCTCGTCCGGGCCGATCAGGATCACCCGCTCGGTGATCCACCGCTCGACAGCGGGGCTCGCGCTGGCGAGGTGGTCGACGAGCTCGGTGCTCCGGTGCCCACTCCCGACCCCGGTGAAGAAGAAGTCGATCTCCTCGTCGTTGGCCAGACCCCGCGCCACGAGCAGCGCGCGGAGGGTGCGCCCCGGCGTCGCGGCGGCGAGGCGCTCGGCGAGGGCGTCGCGTTCGGCTTCGACCCGTTGCACCCGCTCGGCGAGCTCCCGCCGCTCCCACTCGACGCGGCCGAGGACGCGCTCCAGCTCGGCGACCCGCGTGTCGACCGGCGGGGCGACGGGCGCCGCCGGCGCGGTCGACCCGGGCGCCACCGGGGGGGGCCCCACCGCCCGCGCGGGTGCGGGCGCGGCCGGAGGAGCGGCGACCGGAGGCGCGCCCCCCGGGGTGAGCCGCACCGGCGTGGCCCGGGCGACCTTGGCGCTCGCCTTCGCGCCGCCCAAGACCTGGACCCCGCGCATCTCCACGTCGAGCAGGTGACGGGTCTCGGCATCGGCGACCCCGTCGAGCCGCCGCACCGGCCCCGGGACCACGCGGGGCGGGGGCGGGGCCTTCTTGGCCAGCTCGGCGGAGTGACGTCGCACCCGTTCGACGACCTCAGCCGGCAGCTGCTGGTCGCTCGCCGTGTACCGGGGGTACCCGAGACGGTGGATGAGACCGAGCAGATCGACCTCGGCGCACCCCAGATCCTTCGCCAACTTGCTGACCCGCACCGCTCACTCCGCGCCGGCCGCCCTTATCAGGTCATCGAGCGCCTGGGCGAGATTCCCGGCATGGGGGCGCGCCTCGCGGGCCAGTTCGAGCGCGAGCGCAGTCCGGCCGCTGTTGTAGGCGTCCACCGCGACGGCGTAGAGCGCGTACACCGCCGCATCCCCGCCCGGCGCGAACAACGCGGCGGTGCGGGCCTCCTGGGCCCGGGCGTCCAGGTCACCGTCCCGCTCGGCAAGGGCGCCGTGACAGCGGGCCGCGACGTCGTTCAGTCCGATCCGCTCGGCGCGCCGCCCACACTCCTCGAGGCGGGCACGGGGATCGCCCTGACTCAGGGTGTGGCTCGCGAGCGCTGCCGCCGCGTACGCGCGCGTGAACAGCTCGGGGTCGTCGACGTGGGTGGTCTCGTCCACCAGCGCCTGCCACTGCGGGTAGGCCTTGGCCACCGGCAGGCGGACCAGCGCGTTGTAGCCGCTCCACGCCGCGGCACGCCGCGCCCGGACCGCGTAGTCGGTCTCGTCGAGCTTCTCGAAGGTGGTGCGGGCCGCCTGGAAGCGGGTCCGCGCCTCGTCCCAGCGGGCCGCCTCGAACGCCGCGAGGCCGGCGTCGTACGCGTCGAACCCGCTCTTCATCGACTCCTGGCGTGCCATCAGGTCCCCCAGCCCCTGCTGGGCGGCGACCTTCGCCACGTCCTGCCCGGCGCCGAGCGCCACCAGCGTCTGAGCGGCGTTGTCTCGGGCGACCTTGGCCACCGCGGCGCCGCGCCCCCCCGCCACCTGCTCCGCGAGGGCCGCGGTCTCCCCGAAGCCCTTCAGCGCCCCGGTGAGGTTCCTGGCGCGGGCGTCGGCCAGCGCTCGGGCCATGGCCACATGGGCGGGACCGAGCGGATCTCCGGCCTGGCCGAAGTAGGTGCGGGCCTTGCCGGCCCAGACCTCGGCCCCGGCCGGATCGGTCGGCTGCAACGCCGCGGCCAGCTCCGTCGCCAGCCGCGCCGCGTCGAGCACGCGTCCGCGGCCCTCGTGCCAGCTCACCGCCTGGGAGAGCGCCGCCCGGGCGGTCGCGACGTCCCCGCGCGCCCCGGCGAGCACCCCGCCGAGCTCCGCCTGGCGGACCACCCCCTGCGGGTAGTCCATCGTCGCGAGCAGGCTGCCGGCCGCGCGTTGCTCCGCTTCGGCGTCCGCGAGGCGCCCGAGGTTCACCAACACCAGGCCCAGCTCGTTGCGGAGGTCGGTCTCCACCACCGTGTAGCCGCCGTCCCGGGCCACGCCGACGCCGGCGCGCAGGGAGTCCTCGGCGAGGGGCAGCCGCCCACCCAGGGCGTAGACCAGGCCGAGGTTGCCCAGCCCCAGCGCCACCTCGCGGACCATGCCCGCTTCGCGGGCCGTGACCACCGCACCCGCCAGACGACGCGCCGCCGCGTCCAGGTTCCCCTCGGCCCGCTCGACGGCGGCGAGGTCGATCGCGGCGTTCACCTTCTGCCGCGGCACCACCGCGACCCCCACCGCCGCCTGCGCGGCGCCCCGGGCGTCCTTCAGCTTCCCGCGCGCCAGCATCTGACCGACCCCCCGGTCGCTGCCTTCGAGCCCCTTCACCGCTTCGCGGCCCTGGGCCACCGCCGCGGCGATGTCGGGCCGATCCGCCGCCGCCGTCAGCGCCGCGTCGAAGGCCGCCGCCGCCCCCTTGGGATCCCCGACGTCCAGGAGCGCGAGGCCCCGGTTGACCGACGCCCGCGCGACCGTGGCCTGGTCCCCGGCGCGCTGCGCCGCCGCCCGCGCCCGTTCGAGCTGCTCGAGCCCCTCGCGCACCTTGCCGCCATCGACCAGGCACAGGCCGAGCAGGTTGGCGGCGGCGAGGTTGCCGGGCTCGGCGGCGAGGACCTGCTTCGCGGCGCGCTCGGCGCCGTGCACGTCGCCGCCCTCGTACCGGGCCACCGCCTCGGAGAGCCGCGCCGGCACCCCGCCCCCGCTGTCGGCGAGCGCCGCGTAGAGCGTGGCGGCCCGACCGAAGTCCATGGCGGTGAAGGCCTCGCGCGCCGCCACGACCACCTCGTTGGTGTCCGCCGACACCTCGAGGTCGCCGACGTCCACCAACCCGCCCGCCCACGCGCCGATCACCAACAGCAACATCATCCGAACGGATCCTCGGCCACCCGCACCAGGAGCTCCTGGGCGTGCGCCATTGGGTAAACCCGCACCGCGAGGATTCGTCCCGCCCGGCGCGCAAAGAGCTGCTCGATGGGCTGGCCCCCGAGCGGGTTGCGGAGGATGCCCAGGAGCGTGCCCGCCGACACCGCGTCCCCGCAGCGCACCTCCGGCACGAAGAACCCGCCCGCGCCCGAGCGGTAGTCCTCGACGTGGTCCACCTCCAGGGTGGCCGCCGCGGGCTCCTGCGCCGGGACGTGGCCGAGGTGGGTCAGGATCCGCACCAGGCCGCTCGCCATGATCTGCGTGTCGGGCATGTCCAGCACGCCGCCGCGGCCTCCGCGGACGACGATCGCCTTCCGGCCGGCGTCCCGCCACGCCGAGACGAGCCCCTCCTGGAAGCGCTCTCCGGACCGTCGCCACACGATGGGGAGGGCGCTCGCCCGTGCGGTGTCGAGCTCCCCACCCGAGGTCGGGCAGCGCGCGTGCGGATGCTCGTGGACCGTCGCGGACCCCGATTGCACGTCGATGCAGGTGTCCGCCTCGGTGCCCGCCATGACGGCGTGGGCGACGCGCTCCACCCCCAGCCCGTCCGCGCGGCCGGGGAAGGCGGTGTTGAGGTCACGGTCGTCGAAGGGCCAGCGTTTCCGACCTTCGGCGGCGCCGACCAGGTTCACGCAGGGCAGCAGGTGGACCGTGCCCACCGGGCGCCGCACCGAGAGCACCGCCGCGAGCAGGTTGAGGGCGTAGACCCCGTTGACCTCGTTCCCGTGCACGCCCGCGACGATGGCCGTGGTCGGGCCGCCGTGACCGAAGCTCAGGCGATGCAGACGATAGGCGCCCCGGTACGGGGCCTCCAGGCTGAAGATCACGCTCACGCGCGCACCATGCGGGCGACGAGGCTGCCGGGGTACACCACCGGCTGCTCGCGCTGCGCCAGCACCCGACCGGCGACCGGGGACAGGATCACGTCGAGGGTGTCCCCCCGGACCGGATCCACGACCTCCCCGATGGCATCGCCGGCGTCGAGCTCGGCCCAGGTGTGGGTCAACGGTAGGAAGAGCCCGCCCCGTTCGGCGTGCACGCGGATCACCTGCTCGTCGGACGCGACCAGGGGACGCTGGATCGCGGCCCAGTGAAACGGAAGGTCGGCCTCGGGGAGCACCCCGAGCACGACGAGCAGGTTCAGCACGCCGTCGGCCAGCTCCTGCCCCACGCCGTCCGTGAGTCGGTTGCCGACCCCGCCCTCCAGGCAGATGAGCCCCGGCACCACCGAGGCCAGGGTGCCGGTTCGCGCGCCGATGTCGCTGCGGCGCCACACGACGCGCACGTTGGTGCGGGTGGCGCGATCGAGCACGACCGGGTCGCTACCCCAGACGTGCGCCTGGGTCTCCTCTCGAAACGCGGGGTGCGCGCCCCGCAGCTCGATCACCTGGGCGCTACCGGCCACCGCATCGAGCAGCGCGCGCGCGACCAGGTCGGGCCCGTGCCCATCGGCGCGGCCGGGAAAGCGACGATTGAGATCGACGTCGAACGCCGGCCAGTTGCGGGCGCCGTGGTCGGCCGCGAGCGGGTTCACGCAGGGGTAGATGTCCACCGTGCCGAGCAGACGTTCGTGCACCTCGGCGAGGTAGCGGGCCACCACATGGGCCACCCGGGTCCCCTCGGGGGTGTCCCCCCGAACCGCCGCGACGATCACCACGCGCGGCCCCGGGCCGCCGACAAAGCGCCGCCGGCTGATGACGACCTCGTCCCCGCCGGGCAACTCGAACGAACACAGGGCCTCTACAGACGCACTCACGTCTGGCAGGGTACCACTTTGCCGACCGCCGGGCCGCCCTGTCAGCCGATGTGTTCGAGCAGCGCCGCTTCGACCTCGGCCGCGTTCGTGGGCGCGCCGTCCGCGGTGAGGTCGTGCAGCGCCGCCACGGCCCGGACCACTGCCGCCGCGCGGGTCGGCGCGGCGTACACGCCGGAGGCCACGACGTCGCCCTCGGCGACCCGAATCGACCCCGGCGGCACGATCCAGCCCGGACCGCGCACGGTGATCTCTCCCCGACCGGCGGCGCGGACGAGGATCTCGACCGCCGCCCGGGGCGCGCGGATGTCCGCATCAGACCACCCGATCTCCTCGCCCTCCGTGACCGCGAGCTGGAAGTGGACCAGATCCACTCCCATCGCCTCTCCCACGGCGCTCCAGCCCTCGGGCAAACCCGAGAACGCGTCCTGGAACACGAAACGGCCGTCCTCGGCGAGGGCGAAGCGCACCGAAGCCACCCCCATCGGCCACGCCCGCTCGGCGAAGCGCACCGCGGCGTCGCGGAGCGCGTCCCGCTCGGACGTGCTCAGCCGCGCCGGCGCGAAGGCCAGCGGCACCCGGCCCAGCCCGTCGACCAGCACTTCACAGTCCCCGACCACCAACGCGTCGCCCTCGCCGTCTCCCAGGAGGACCACGTTGACGATCCGGGCGCCGGGCCAGGCCCGCTCGAGGAGCCACGGCCCCGACAACCTGCCTCCGATGGCGGCGATCGCCTGCTCGGCGTCGTCGAAACGATGCGGGTTGGCGCGGCCGTCCCGGTCCTTGCCCCGCAGCACCACCGGCGCGCCGTACCGGCGCAACCAGGCCCGCGCCGCGTCAGGGTCGTCGACCCGATCGGCGGGGACCACCTCGATGCCGGCGTCCCGCGCGATGCGCCGAAGCAGCAGGCGATCGGCCGCATCCTCGAGCTCCCCGATGCGCCCGCCCGCCCAGTCGAGCCCAGCGGCGACCACCTCCCGCGCCAGCACCGGGTCCCGCGCCAGCGCGCCGTCGCCCGGGTGCACGGCATCCACGCCGCCGTCGGCCGCCGACGCGACCAGCTCGACCGGATCCCGGGCGTCCGACTCGAGGGTGTCGAAGACAGGGAGGGTCCAGCGGGCTCCCCGCACGCCCCACACCTCGTAGCCGGCCCGGGCCGCGCTCCCGGCGATCCGGACGCCCGCAGGGCCATCCACCGGCACCAGGAGACGAGCGGTCCGATCCATACCTTGCTCTATCGGGTTGTCCGGGCACGTGCGGCACGTCGATCGGGCAGGGTGCCGGATAGAGTGATCCCATGGTGGTTGCGCTCCTGGGCCAGGGCCGGCTCGGCCGCTCGATGGGCACGCTCCTCCCGGCGGCGGGCTTCCCCGTACGCCCGTGGCGCCGGGGCGAGCCCCTCCCCCACGCGGACGTGTATTGGATCTGCGTCCGGGACGACGCCATCGCCGAGGTCGCCGCCCTGGTGCCGTCGGCGGCCGTGGTGCTCCACGCCTCGGGTGCCCTCGGGCCGGGCGTGCTGGCCGATCACCCGCAGCACGCGGTGCTGCACCCCCTGATGACCTTCCCCGGTCCCGAGTCCGGCCTGCCCGATCTGCGCGGCGTGGGCGCGGCGATCGCCGGCCCGGCCCGGGACACGGCCGCCGCCCTTGCCCACGGTCTCGGGATGAACCCCTTCGTGGTCGAGGGCGACTGGCGCCGCTACCACGCCGGCGCCGCGATGGCGTCCGGCCACCTCGCCGCGCTGTTCCTGGACGCGGCCCGGGTGATGGAGAGCGCCGGTGTCGCTGACGCTCCCGCCCACCTGTTGCCGCTCGCGATCGAGAGCCTGCGGCGGGCCGCCGCTACAGGGGGGCAGGCGCTGACCGGACCGGCGGCGCGCGGCGACGCCCGCACCATCGCGCACCACGAGGCCGTGCTGGACCCGGGGGTACGCAAGGTCTACACCGCGCTCACCCAGCGCATCCTCGTGCACACCGCGCGTCGATCCGATCCTACGGAATGAACCGGCGCCGACACCCGTTGGGATGACGATGGTGTATTTTCCCTCAATTCTCCATTGCTGTGCGCGAGGTCGGTGGTAAATTCAGTGTGGATGGACTCCAACCCCATGGGAGACCTGATGCTTGACGCCTACATCATCGAGCGAATCCGCGAACGCCAGGACCGGCAGCGTGAAGACGCGCGAATCCCGTTGCACATCGAACGTCCCGAGCACAACCAGCCCGTGCGCGCGGACGAAGAGCCGAGCGAGCAGCGCGGCATCGTAGAGATCGACTTCTCGATCTGAGTCACGGGCGCCGGGCCTCCCCGATCAGGGCGCGACCGTCTCACGTACCGGCAGTCCAATCGACGCCACCATGTCCCCCGGGCGCACGAACCGCCGTCCGAGTCGTTGGATGAGCCAGCCCGAAGCGGGCGCACGAACCGCGACGCGGTCCCCAGGGCGCTCGAGCGGGACCAGCTCACCCAGCACGTCGTCCGCCTCGACCGGGCCCCCCAGCGGCGCGACGGGCTCGAAGATCCCGGCGCCCGGCGCCCGCACGAGGCGCCGCTCCACCCGAATGGTGGTCCGGCGGAGGGGCCGGCCGACATCGGCCGAGCAGCCCACGACGTGGGCGAGGCGGAGCAGTCCGGCGAGCCCCCGGGCGAGGAGGGGCTCGTCGAGCTCGGGAAGGTCCGACATCTCCACCGCGATGCAATCGGGACCACGACGCTCGATCGCGGCGTCCAGGCTGGAGGCCACGATGCGGTGGTCCTCGGGTGCGGAGCCGAACACCCACACCACGTGAGGGTCGAGCGCCTCGATGTACTGCTGGTGCCGGGCGAACCGGGCCGGGTCCTGGCCCGGCGGCTGGATCGCCAGGAGCGGGGTCCGCATCACGAAGTTGTGGAGGTTGACCACGAGGCGACAGCCGGCCACCGCTTCGCACAGCGCACCGGCGAGGCGACGAGTCAGCGCAGGGCCCCCGGCGCCGTCTCCGACGCGGTTCATGTCCTCGTCGTCCCAGTTGCTCCACCGGGCCCGCTGGAGCAACGCGGGCGGGTTGGCGGCGGCGACGATGCGGATCCCGGCGGTGAGGGGAAGATCGCGCAACGCCACCACCAGCCGGTCCACGAGGAGGAGCGGACTCGGCTCGTCTCCGTGGATCCCGGCGATCACCGCGAGCTGGGGAGGACCGGGCCCCAGGTCGGCGATGGGCAGGTGGATCGCCATCCCGCCGGCATCGTGCACCGGAAAGCGCGTGTACCGGGGCTCGGTCAGCGACATCGACGACCGCTCAGCCGTTCACACGGCGCAGGTACGACACGATCTCGATGCCGTCCCGGGCGCGCCGTTCGACCTCCGACGGGTCCGGGACCACGAAGGTGACCTCGACGCCGTCGACGTCGTGGATGATGCCCACCAGGGCCGAGGCCGCGAACACGCGGTCCATCATCGCCACCAGAGCCGGGTCGTTCATCAGCGCGCGCGCGATCGCCGGCAGCTCAGCTCTGAGCTCCCAACCCGTACCCCCGCCGACCCGCAGGGCTCGAGAGTCGTTGGGGGCGTCTTCGGGGCGCACGAAGGCCAGGGCCTGCCGACCCTTGACCGGGCTCCGCACCGTGAGCGCAGCCTGCCGACCCGGCCGCAGGTCGACGACGATCGCCTGCCCGTCGCGGATCGCGAGGAACGAAAGGCCGGAGCCCACTTCGAGCGCCTGGCCGTGCTCCCCCGCGAGGCGCTCGAGACCGCGGCGATAGGGGCCGATCGCCTCCTCCTGCCGCGCGGACCCGAAGGCGAGGACGAGGCCGAGGACCATCATGCCGAAGCCCGTGACCGCCGTGGCCATGCCGACGATCGGCCCGCTCTTGTCCACCATCTGGTGGTCGAAACCCGCCGCGGTGAGCACGCCGGGCACGAACCCGGGCGGAACCGCTGCGCCGAGCACCAGCAATCCGACAAAGAGCAGGCTCAGCGCGAGAGGGTTCCGCATCGGCAACGACCCGTACATGCCACGGGAAACCAGTTGCGGCAAGGGCGCGGGTAAATCTATGCCTTGCAGGACCGAGGCCGATCCGATAAGGGGCGGGGCCGTCTGCTTTTGAGGTTTCCATGTCCCGCCGTTGCGATCTGACCGGAAAGCGCCCGAACGTTGCGAACAAGGTCTCGCATTCCAACATCAAGACCAAGAAGCGCCAGCTTCCGAACCTCCAGACCCGTCGGATCTGGTGGGAAGAAGAGAGCCGCTACGTCACGCTGAAGCTCTCCACCCGCGCGCTCCGCACGCTGTCCAAGAAGACCCTTGGCCAGTTCCTGCGCGATTCGGGCCTCGAGCTCCAGTAGGCGCCCGGCGGGCCGCTCGCCGGAGCTGCTCGCCCTGCCCACCTATCCCGGACGTCCGAGCGCGCCTGCGAGCGCACCGACGTCCGTGATCGGCAAGGAACACGCGAAGCCCCGGCACACCCACGCGGTGGCAGTCTCCGCACGCCTGCCCGACGCGGCCGGGTGATCGGGCGGCAGCTGCGCGAGATCGAGCACGATCCGGTCCATGCCCGGCACGGCACCGGCGCGCGCCCGCATCTCGGCCGTCTCGGCGCCACCGAGCACCACCTCCTCGAACCCGCCGAGGAAGGTGTCCAGCACGCCGAGGAGCTGGCCGGCCCCGTACGGATTGCTGGCCATCTGCTCCGCGTGCGCGAGGAGCGTCGCGGAGACGTGGTCCATCCAGCGCTGCTCGTGGGTGTGGGCGTGTAGCCGGAGGAGAAAGGTCGCCGCGAGACCCGAGCCCGCGGGCACCGCCGAGTCGTGGGTGTCCTTGGGGCGGTGGATGAGGACCTCCCCGTCGCTGGGCGTCATGTACCAGCCCCCGGCCTCCCGATCGGCGAACCAGCCGTCGAGCGCGACCGCGAGCGCGAGCGCCGCGTCGCGGTAACGCGGGTGCGCCGTCGTCTCGTAGAGGTGGAGCAACGCGAGGCCCAGCGCGGCGTGGTCGTCGAGAAAGCCCGGCCCGCGGCGGTCGCCGTTGCACACCGAGTGCAGAAGGCGGCCCTCGACGACGAGGGTTCCGAGGAGCGTGTCGGCGGCGCGGACGGCTGCGTCCAGCCAGTCGCGCCGGCCCACCGCCCGCCAGCCGTCCACCAACGCGAGGATGGTGTAGGCGTTCCACGAGACGAGGTGTTTGTCGTCCCGCAAGGGAGGGATCCGGGCCGCGCGGGCCGCGCGGAGGGCAGGGCGCGCCGCTTCGATCCGGGAGTCGAGTGTCTCGAGCGAGAGACCGAGTCGGCGCGCGACCTCGGCCGGCGGCTCACGATGCCGCAGGATGGAGTGGCCCTCCCAGTTGCCCTGCGGCGTGACGTCGTACGTGCGGCAGAAGGTCTCGGTGAGGGTGTCGTCCCCGAGCACCGCGGCCACCCCCTGAGGGGTCCACACGAAGTACTTACCTTCCTCGCCCTCGGAGTCGGCGTCCGTGGCCGCGTAGAACAGGCCGTCCGGCCCGCGCATGTCGCGGATCAGGTAGTCGAGCGTCTCGGTCGCGACCCGCAACAGGTTGGGCGCAGCGTCGGCCGGGCCGCGTCCCGCCGCACAGCACCGCCACGCCTCGAGGTACAGGCTCACGAGCTGCGCGTTGTCGTAGAGCATCTTCTCGAAGTGCGGTGCCAGCCACTCGGCGTCGGTGCTGTACCGATGAAAGCCGCCCACGAGCTGGTCGTAGATGCCACCCGCCGCCATCCGGTCGAGGGTGAGGAGGACCGCGTCGCGATAGTCAGCGTCCCCGCTCCGGGCCCACTGCCGCCAGAGCGTCCACAGGTTGGTGGGGCTCGGGAACTTCGGCGCGCCGGCGAAGCCGCCCTTCTCGAGGTCGATCCGGGAGAGCAGGAACGCCGCGCCCTCGTCGAGCACCGCCCGGTCGGGGATGTGGTCGCCCCCGCCGCGGCTGTGCGCCTTCTCGAGCGCGTCGGCCAGCATCCCGGCCTGACGGGTCACGTCGCCGCGGCGCTGTCTCCAGGCCTCGTCCACCCGCCGCAGGATCTCGCGGAAGGGCGGCATCCCGTGGCGCGCTTCGTCGGGGAAGTAGGTGCCGGCGAAGAACGGGCGACCGTCCGGGGTGAGGAAGCAGGTCAACGGCCAGCCGCCCGACTGCCGCAGCAGCTGCACGGCGGTCTGGTAGATGTGGTCCACGTCGGGTCGCTCCTCGCGGTCGACCTTCACGTTCACGAACAGTGCGTTCATCAGGGCCGCGGTGTCGGTATCCTCGAAGGACTCGTGCTCCATGACGTGGCACCAGTGGCACGCCGAGTAGCCGACCGAGAGCAGGATCGGCCGGTCTTCGGCGCGGGCGCGCGCGAACGCCTCCTCCCCCCACGGGTACCAGTCCACGGGGTTGTGTTGGTGCTGCAACAGGTACGGGCTCGACTCGCGGCCGAGGCGGTTCACAGCTTCACGCACACCGCGGCCCCGACCACCTGGACCGGGTAGCTCGCGACCTTGACCTGGGGATTGGTGAGACAGCTCCCGTCGCGGACGTCGTATTGCCACCCGTGGTACGGGCAGGCGACGACCGCCCCGTCGAGGCTCCCCTCCCCGAGCGGCCCCTCGGCGTGCGCGCAGGTGTTGGAAATTGCGTGAAATTGACCGCCGACGTTCGCGACCGCGATGGCCGTCCCGCCGATGATGATCTCGATGATCTGCCCAGCTTCGAGCGCGTCTTTATGAAGGACCACCTCGTACCCTTCGGGGGGGTTCACGTCGCGGGGAGGCTCCATCTTGAGCCGCAGCGCCTTCTCGGCCGGAACGAAGGTCGCGTCGGGCGCGCGGGGCTGCGGACGCGGGGAGGGTTCCGCCCCGGGGGCAGCGACGGCGCCGCTACGACCGAGCAGTTTCGCGCGGATCCCGTCCGGGCGGCCGACAATCAAATTCCGAAGCAACCCCATAGAGGCCTCCCAGGCGACCCGCATTATCTCACCCGACGGGGCGGCGGCCTCCGATCCCCGCGTCGGGGCCGATTCGTATACACTCCGCACATGCTCCTACTCGCAGCCTACGCGCTCCTCTTCGGATGCGCGCCGCCGCCGTACGACGCCGACGTGGCGTCGACGGAACCGTCGATCTCCATCACCTGGCCCCTCCCGGAGACCTCCGCGGAGGGGTGCGTCATCGTGACCGTCGACATCCAGAACTTCACGGTCGTGAACCCCGGAGACGCGAACGGGGAGCTCCAAGACGGCGAGGGGCACTACCACGTGGTGACCCCCGGCGGGTACGACGCCTGCTCCGCCCCCTACTGCGTGTCCGACTTCACCACCTTGACCGCCGATCAGTCCGGCGAGCTCCGGGTGTTGCTGGTGGACAACAACCACCAGACGGTCCAGGACGCCGGCGGCCAGCCGTACGAGTCCTCGATCCTGTTCAACTTCGTGGCCAACCCGATCTGCGGGCTGACCGACGACGCGGGAGCGACCGGTGGCGACGACTCCGGTACCTGAGCCGCGCCCGACCGCCTCCGGGGGCCGACGCTTCTTCCTCCAACGCACGTTGGGCGAAGGCGCCTTTGGCGTGGTGTACCTCGCGGACATGGAGGGCCAGGGGGGATTCCGGCGGCAGGTGGCGCTGAAGGTGCTCAACGCCAACTGGGATCCGGCGTCCGACGCGGGGCGCCGCCTTCGAGACGAGGCCCGCCTCCTGGGCCGCCTCCAGCACCGCCACATCGTCCGCGTGGACGACCTGGTGCAGCTCGACGGGCGCTGGGCGCTGGTCATGGAGTACATCGACGGCGCCGACCTGGAGGTGGTGTACACCCTCTGCAAGGCGCAGAGCCGGGTGCTCCCGGCGCGCGCCGTGGCCGAGGTCGGGCTCGCGGTGGCCGCCGCGCTGGGCGCCGCGTGGACCGCGCCCGGCCCCGACCAGCAGCCGCTCCGGGTCATCCACCGGGACATCAAGCCGTCGAACGTCCGTGTCTCCGGAAAGGGGGACATCAAGGTGCTGGACTTCGGCGTTGCCCGTGCTGAATTCGAAGGGCGCGAAGCCAAGACGGAGCGCGTCCGCTACGGCTCCCTCGGCTACATGTCGCCCGAGCGGCTGCTCGGGGAACCCGAGCTCCCGGGCGGAGACGTCTACGCCCTCGGGGTGCTGATCTTCGAGCTGCTGACGCTCGACACCTACGGACGCGCCGAGCTCGCCGCCGAGAAGCAGGCGGAGCAGATTGAGCGCGCCGACGCGCTCCTCGCCATGGCGCTGGGTTCACATGGCGAGGGGCTCCGCGCCCTGGTCCGCCGCTGCCTCGCGTACAAGGTGGACGACCGCCCCTCCCCGATGGAGTTGGAGAGCGCGCTGCGCGGCTGCCTCAAGGACCTCCCCGGCGACGACATCCACACCTTCGTCCTCGACACCTTCCCCGCCCTCGGGATCGCGAGCCCCGCGGGCCCCGACCCGGTCGCCGGCCGGGTGCTCGAAGAGCACGTCACCAACGTGCTCGACCAGGCCCCCCGGCCCTACACCACCTCCGGGCACACCGCCCCCCCGAGCGCCAGCGGTACGCTGGTCCTCCCCGACGACGCCTCCATCGACGAGCCGGA
>JAYVAS010000188.1:0-2733 GCA_043750895.1 Pseudomonadota bacterium | reverse complement strand
ACCACATCGCGAAAGGATAACCACGCCGCGCAGTTGCGGCGCCCACGTCGTGGTGGTCGAGCCCTCGATCGGCATACGCCGGCCGGATGTTGCTCGCCTTCGCCTTCCTCTGCGGCCCCGCGCTGGCGTTCGACTGGACCGTCTCGGTCGACCCCCTCACCACCGCGCTCGGATTCACCCACGTCCAGGTCGAACGCGCCTTCGGCCCCCGCCTCTCCGTGTACGCCGGGCCGAACCTGCGGCTCTACGATGGGCTCCTTCCCACGATCGACGGTCCGTACTTCGGTCTCGGTGCCGAGGTGGGCGTGCGGGGGTTCTTCGTCGGCGCCGCGCCCGAGGGCGCGTGGGTCATGGCCCGCGGGGTGCTCGCCCGCGTGTCGACGCGCGACCCGGCCCCCGACGCCGCGGCGGGTGGCTACACCAGCGGCCTCATCGGCTACACCGCGATCCTCGGGCCTGGTCTGGTGCTGTCGGGTGGACTGGGCATCTCCTGGTTCGACTACGGCGTCGGCGAGTGGGGCGTGCACGGCGTCCTACCGGCTGCGCACACCAACTTCGGCTGGGCGTTCTGACCCGACCCCGAACTCCCGGCGTTGAACCGTTCCGAATGGATCCGATCGGGGGTCAGACCCCTTTGGGGGTGTTGCCCGGATCCATTCACGAACTCCCAGCGTTCCTCCGTCCCGAATGGATCCGGGTTGGGGTCAGACCCCTCTGAGAACCTATTTCCCGACCCCGATCCCGACACCCCAACCCAGCCCCTGGTCCAAAAGATCTCCGTGGAGCTCGGCCCGGGCCAGCCAGCCCGACCCGATCCGTGCCTCGACGCCCCCGCTCAGCCGGGCCCCCACCGCGACGGGCACGTACAGCTCGGGCCCCAACGCCACCGTCGGCGCGACGGGCCAATCGGGCTTCCACCGCGCCGCCACGGCGACCCGGTAGATCTGCTTGTCCACCCACTCGGGGGTGAGGTTGTAGGCCACATCGGCGCGCGCCACGCCCACCCGCGCCTCGATCCCCAACACGCCGACGTCCCAGCCGCACCCCAGATCCAAGGTCGCGTGCTGACGCCCCTCCCACCCCAGGTAGCCGAACTCGCCGCCCAGGTGAAAGCGGCGCTCGGTGACGTCGACCACCTGGGGAGCGTCGGGTTCGCTGCGGATCCGCCGGGTGACGGGGTCGTAGTAGAGGATGCGCAGCCGGGTCACGTCCAAGGGCCGGTCGGTGATCTCCGCCTGGTGAACGTCCACGACCTCCTCGTGGAAGGTGCTCGGCACGCCGTCACCCATGTCCACCCGCTCGCCGTCGGCCGCGGGGGGCCGCCCCTCGACGGGCAGCGAGACGTCCACCGCCGTCGGGGTCTCGGTCCGACGCTCCTCCACCACCTCCACCAACTCCAGCGTCGTCACCCCCGCCCGGGCCGTCCAGTCGGACAGGAGGTCCAGCACCTCCGGTGGCGCCGTCTGGCTGTCGAAGGCCTCGTGCAGACGCCCTCTCACCCAGACACCGTCGTCGCCCCGCGCAAAGGTGACCGACACCGTGCTGGTTCGCCCGGCCAGCACCGGAACGTCGGCGTTCCAGGTGCGGAGTCGGCCATCCATCACCGCGGTCAGGCGATGATTGCCAGGAAACAAGTGCACGCTCCGGGTACCCGGCGCCAACGCGCGCCCGTCCACCGAGATCGTCGCGTGCTCAGGCGCCTGCTCGATGAGCAGGATGCCCTTGCCCCCCACGGTGAGCTTCCGTTGCTCATCGAGCCAGGCCCGGGTGACAGCGCTGTCGGTGATGGGCAGCTCGAAGCTGCGCCCGTCCGCGACCGACGCCGCCTGTCGGAAGCTGTAGGCGTAGCTCGCGTCTCTTCCACGACCCAGGCGGGCCGCGCCCTGCAGGAACCAGAGCCGGAACAGCTGCTCGGGGGGCACCGTGCCGCCCCACGCCTCCAAGGCGTGCAAGGCATCGTCCACCGATGATTCGGCCGCGGCCCACTTCTTTCCCTCCACGGCCGTCTGGGCGTCCCCCAAGCCGGTCGCGAAGCGGGCCTTCTCGTCCACCGCGCCGACCCACCCGCCCCCGTCCAGCTCGAGCAGCACGTCTACCGCGGCGACGTCGGCGCCAAGAGCCCCCTGCGCGAACGCGAGGTCCTCGGGGCAGCTCGTGGGGTCCTCGCACAGCAGGTAGGTGGCCCGGGAGGCGGCGATGGCGGTGAGCGCGAGGAGGAGCACGGTGGGCAGTGTAGCGGAGTCCCACGCCCCGCAACGGCGCGCGCCCCCCCCACCTGCGCTATCCTCTCCCCGTGCTGCTGCTCCTCCTCGCCTGCGCCTCTGCTCCCTCCCCGGGTGCGGCCCCTCCCATGGACGGCGCCCGGGATCACGTGGAGCAGGCCGGGGCCTGGACCGCCAACGTCCGCGGAGGCACCCTCACCGTCACCCGCGACGGCGTCACCCGCGACCTCGGCGGCGGCGTCCTCCCCGAGCTGGCCTGGTCGGGCGACAGCCTCGTCTACCCCCAGGGGGACCTGAACGAGCGCGACCTGATGGTGGTCCACCTCCCGGACGGCGCGCCGGAGCGACTCACCGACTGGCCGGGCTACGAAGACCGCCCGGTGTGGTCCCCCGACGGCACGCGGGTCGCGTTCTTCGCTGGCCGCACCGGCCTCCCCAGCCTGTACCTCCTCGACATCGCCACCCGCGCCGTCACTCAGCTCACCAACGTCGGCGTCTCCCCCCGCGCGCC
>JAYVAS010000187.1:0-3787 GCA_043750895.1 Pseudomonadota bacterium | reverse complement strand
AGGTCGCGATCCGAGAAAAGGGGATGGGCGGGATCAGCGGTGTCGGTCAGGGCTCGGACCGCCCCCCGCGCTTCGTCCACATGACCTACACGCCGGCGGTCGTCGCCAAGGCGCACGTCGTCATCATCGGCAAGGGGGTCACCTTCGACTCCGGTGGTCTCTCGCTCAAGCCCAATGACGGCATGCTCACCATGCGCTGCGACATGGCCGGATCGGCGGCAGTCATCGGGGCGATGAAAGCCATCGCGGCGATCCAGCCCAACGTGCGCGTGGACGCGATCTTCGGGGCGGTCGAGAACATGCCCTCCGGCAACAGCTACAAGCTCGGGGACATCCTGCGCATGTACAACGGCAAGCGGGTGGAGGTGCACAACACCGACGCCGAGGGGCGGCTCGTCCTAGCCGACTGCCTCTCCTACGCGCAGGAGCTCAACCCCGACGCGATCGTCGACCTCGCCACCCTCACCGGGGCCGCCGTGGTGGCCCTCGGGGACTGGTACTCCGCCGTCTACTCGAAGTCCGACACCCTCGCCGGCCAGCTGCTCAGCGCCGCCGGCACCGCGGGGGAAGGCGCGTGGCGCATGCCGCTCCCCGACCTCTACAAGGACAAGCTCAAGGCCGAGTGGGGCGATCTGAAGAACGTCGGCGGTCGCGCGGGCGGCAGCATCACCGCCGCGCTGTTCCTCTCGGAGTTCGTCACCACGCCCAACTGGGCGCACATCGACATCGCCGGCCCCGCCTTCTTCGATAGCGCGCTCATGCACTACGTGCCGGGCGGGACGGGCACCTGGGTACGCACCCTGGTGCGGTGGATCGAAGGCCTGGGGTAGCCCTGCGGGTGGCCGAGCCGCGCGTCTCTCTCCTCCCGTTCACGGCGGAGGTCCCTCACCTCATCGACCGGGTCGCGCTCGCCGCGCACGTCGGGGCGCCGCTCCACCCGGACTGGCCGAACCCCAACTTCGCCCGCGTGCTGACCCTGTTCCGGGCGTGGTTCGTCGAACAGCCGGACCTCGCAGCGTGGGTGTGGTTCGTGGTGGTCGACGGTGTGGTCGTGGGCGAGGCGGGGGCCAAGGCGCTGCCCGACGGCGCCGGTAGCATCGAGATCGGGTACGGGCTGGTGCCCTCGGAGCGCGGTCGCGGGGTGGGCACCACGGCGGTGGGGCAACTGCTGGACATCGTGCGCGGCCGGGGGGTGCGGACGGTGACCGCCGAGGTGTTCGACGACAACCTGCCTTCGCAGCGCGTGCTGGCGAAGCTCGGGTTCCGTCGCGTCCGCGACGCGGAGTCCGAGGACGGGCCCTCCGGCTGGTGGGAGGCGCACCTCGACGCGTGCGGGACGGCCGCACGGTGAGCGCCGCGGGCTGAGTCGGCTGCGGAACCCGCAGGCCGCCCCTTGCGCCCCGGCACGCGTCGCGCTAATATACAACCAGATGGTTGTAGAACTCTCCGAATCCGCGCAGGATCGACTCTTCCGCGCCCTCGCCGATTCCAGTCGCCGCGACATCCTCCGGCGCACGATGGTCGCCCCGGAGTCGGTGAGCGCGCTCGCCACCCACTACGCCATGTCCTTCGCCGCCGTGCAGAAGCACATCGCGGTCCTCGAGGCCGCGGGCCTCGTCCGCAAGACGCCGCACGGTCGCGAGCGCCTCGTCCGTGCCGACCCCGCCCAGGTCGCCCACGCTCGAGACCTCCTCTCCGCCCTCGAGGAGCTCTGGCAGGTCCGCTTCAGCCAGCTCGACGCCGTCCTCGCCCCCACCAAGGAGTAGTCCGTGCCCATCCTGTCCGTTTCGTCCGACCCCGCCGCGCTCACGCTCACCGTGCTGGGCGAATACCCGGTCCCCGTGGAACGCCTCTGGTCGGCCTGGGCCGATCCGCGTCAACTCGAACGGTTCTGGGGGCCGCCCACCTGGCCCGCGACCTTCACCCGCCACGACATGGCGGTCGGCGGAAGCTCGCACTACCACATGACCGGCCCCGAAGGGGAGGTCAGCGCCGGCTTCTGGCGGTTCGTGGCGGTGGACCCCGGCCGCAGCTTCGAGGTCGAAGACGGTTTCAGCCAGCCGGACGGGAGTCCCAACGACGGGCTGCCGCTGTCCCGGATTCGCGTGCGCTTCCAGGCCACGCCGGGCGGCTCCCGCTTCGTGTGCGAGACCACCTTCCCGAGCGTGTCCGCCATGGAGGAGCTCGTCGCCATGGGCATGATCGAAGGGATGCGCGGCGCGATGGCGCAGATGGACGACGTCCTCGCCGACCTCCGGGAAGGCGCGACGGGACCCGGCACCCGACTGGAGGTGCTGGACGACACCCACGTCCGCATCACCCGGGAGGTCCGTGGCAGCCTCCTCCAGGTCTGGCGCGCCCACCACGAACCCGCGCTCCTTCAGCGCTGGATGCTCGGTCCCGACGGCTGGACCATGCCGGTGTGCGAGGTCGCGGTCCAGGTGGGGGAGACCTACCGGTACCAGTGGGAGGCCGCGGACGGGGGCGAGAGCTTCGGGTTCACCGGCGAGCTGCTGGAGCGTGAACCGCCCCGTCGCAGCGTCACCACCGAGGCGATGATCGGCATGGAGGGGCCGGCCACGCGGAACGAGCTCCTGCTCACGCCGCTCCCCGGCGGCCGCACGCGCATCACCCTCCTGATCACCTACCCGTCCGTCGAGCTGCGGGACATGATCCTGTCCACCGGGATGGTGGACGGCATGGAGCAGTCCTACCAACGCCTGGAGTCGGTGCTCGCGTGACCTGCCAACGTTCACGCGACCGCGTACGCTATGGCCCTCGGAAGCCCGTCCCCGCCAGGAAGAACTCCACGCTCCGGCCCCGGGTGGCCTCGGGCTTCAACCGCTTGACGTCGGTGAAGGACGCGCGCACCCGCGCGGTGTAGGCAGGCGCGTCCTCGCCGTCGAACACCTTGGCCACGAAGCCGCCTCCGGGGCGGAGCAGGCCGAGCGCGAGCTCGAGGGCGCGGTCCGCCAGCGCGATCTGGCGACAGTGATCGGTGAAGTGGTCCCCGCTGGTGTTGGGGGCCATGTCGCTGACCACGAGATCGGCCGGCCCTCCGAGGGCCGCCGCGAGCTCCTCGCGAGTGACGTCGTAGACGGATCGCGCCAGGTAGGTGCCCGGCAGCTGCGGCGCCTGCAGGTCCACCCCGACCACACGGAAGCCGTGCTCCCCCAGCCACTTGGACCAGCTGCCCGGAAAGCAGCCCAGATCGAGGGCGACTCCGCGCTTCGGCAGGGCCACCTTGGCGGCGATCTCGTCCAGCTTGTAGACGCTGCGCGCGGCATAGCCCGCCTCTTTCGCGCGACGAGACCAGTGATCGGAGGAACGGTACGGCAAGCTTGCTGACAACGGGGACGAACAAAGGTATCGTTGACCCGCTTAGGTGTCGCCCATGATCCGCCTGTCTCCCCTCTGCCTCCTCCTCTCGCTGATCGGATGCAACCCGACCGAGTCCAAGGACGACTCGGCCACTGTCCCGGTGGACACCGCACCGGCCACCCAGAACGACGCGGACGGGGACACCATCCTCGACATCCATGACGGCACCGACGTCGACGCCGACGGCGACGGCAAGAACAACTTCGAGGACAAGGACGCCGACGGCGACGTCATCCGCGACATCATCGAAGCCGGGGACCAGAACCTCGAGACCCTCCCGATCGACACCGACCAGGACGGCACCGCCGACTTCCTCGATCTGGACTCCGACAACAACTGCATCCCCGACCAGACCGAGGCCATCAAGACCGACGGCGGCGCAGAAGACAGCGACGGAGACGGCACC
>JAYVAS010000186.1:0-4668 GCA_043750895.1 Pseudomonadota bacterium | reverse complement strand
GGTCGCCGTCGCGGGCTTCGCGGGGCGGACGGTCGCCGTCGCGGGCTTCGCGGGGCGGACGGTCTTCCCGCGCACGATCACCGTCGCGGGGTGGGCGGTCTTCCCGCGGACGATCACCCGCGCGCGGACCCCGGTCGTCCCGCGGACGATCACCGTCGCGGGGACGGTCGCGCGGCGGGCGATCCCGGCTCTCGCGGCTGTCACGACCACCACGGTCGTTCCGGTCGTTCCGGTCGTTCCGATCCCGGCGACCTTCCTCGCGGGGGCCGTCGGTGCGGGCCTGGCCCTCGCCGTCCGCGTCGGCGGCGTCGGCGGCCTCGGTGCGACGGCGCACGTCCCACTGGAAGAAGGCGCGCAGCGCGACCGCGATGAGGGTGTCGGCGTCGGGGCGCTCTTTGAGCGCGCGCGCGACCTCGAGCCAACCTTCGTAGGCCATGGTCCCGGCGGCGTCCTTCAGGGTGCGGGCGATCCGATCGCCCCGCAGCTTCTGGCTCTCCTCGGGCGTGGGGAGCGCCTTGACGTCGAACTTGATCTTGTGGGTGCGCTCCAGCGTGAGCCGCGTCGAGAAGTCGGCGCCGCCGGCCAGGCTGATGGCCACCCCGCTCTTGCCGATGCGGCCGGTCCGGCCGATGCGATGGAGGTAGACCGCCGGATCGTCCGGGAGGGCGTAGTTGATGACGTGGGTGAGGTCGGAGACGTCGATACCCCGCGCCGCCACGTCGGTGGCGACCAGGAACTGCGTGGCGCCGGCCTTGACCCGCGCCATCACCTTCTCGCGCTTCGACTGCTGCAGCTCGCCGGAGATCATCTCCACGTTCAACCCCTGGCGCTCCAGGTAGGTACAGACCGTCGAGACGTCCTCGCGGGTGTTGCAGAAGATGATGGTGGCGCCGGGGCGTTCCTGCTCGATGAGGTCGAGCAGCGCGCGGGCCTTGTGGTAGTCCGGGCTGGACTCGTACAGGATGTGGGTGACCGAGGAGACGTTGTCCCCGTCGTAGGAGAGGAAGACCTCCTCCGGCTTCTTCATGTAGCGGCCGATGAGGCCCTTCACCGAGTCGTTCACCGTCGCGGAGAACAGGAAGGTCTGGCGGTCGGGGCTGGCCCGGTCGAGGATCTTGCGGACGTCCTCGAGGAAGCCCATCGACAACATCTCGTCGGCTTCGTCGAGCACCGCGAACTGAAGCTGCTCGAGCTTCAGGTTGCCGCGCCGCATGTGATCCATGACGCGGCCCGGGGTTCCGACCACGATCTCGCAGCCGTCGCGCAGCGCGTCCTCCTGGGGGCCGAAGCCGACGCCGCCGTAGATGGCGGCGATGCGGAGGTCCTTGAACTTCGCGATCGCGGCGCACTCCTGCGAAACCTGGATGGCCAGCTCGCGGGTGGGGCACAGCATCAGCGCGCGGGTGATGTGTTCACCGGCCTTGATCTTCTCGATCACGGGGACGCAGAACGCGGCCGTCTTGCCCGTCCCGGTCTTGGCCCGGACGAGGAGGTCCTCGCCGGCGAGGGCGGGATCGATCGTGAGCGCCTGGACGGGCGTGGCCATGACGTAGCCGAGCGCTTGCAGGCCGGTCAGGACTTCGGTCGAGATCGGGAAGTCCGCGAACGCGCGATCGCTGACGTAGTCAGTCTTCCGGATGGTGGGGGCGGCCGCGCTTTCGGGCGCGGCGAGGATAATCGTAGAATCGTCGGACAATCAATCTCCCGAGAGGGACCACATTTGGCGCGGGCTCCTAACCCGATCGCCCCCGCCGTGCGAGCCGACCGAGGGACACAGCGGACTTTCGCCGAGCGCCGTGACCCACCCTTTCCGCTGCGCCCCGGCTAGTATACGCTGTCCGACTGCTCGATGACCACGGATCCCGATGCCGACACCCGCCTCCTCGCCGCGATTCGGGGCAGTCGCCGGGTTCTGCTCACCGGTCCGGAGGGCCCTGACGGCGACAGCATCGGCGCTTGTCTCGCCCTGCAACGCATCCTCGCGGTCGTCGCGCCGCAGGTAGAGGTCCAGGTGGCGGGGGATCCGGGCTACCGGTACCTTTTCCTCCCCGGCGCCGCGGGCATGGTCCGCGACGACCTGGTGCAGGAGGCGGATGGCATCGTGATCCTCGACGGGGACCGCCGCCGGGTGCCCGCCCCGATCGCGGCGCTCCTCGGCCGCGCGCGCTGGGTCGGCCTCGTGGACCACCACCGTTCGACCGACATCGCCGCCTACGACGTCGCGGTGTTCGACGCCGCCGCCGACTCCACCTGCGGCATGGTGTACGGGATGGGCCGGCGCTGGGGTGCCCCCCTCGATCAGGACCTCGCCGCGCTGCTCTATGCCGGGATCATCTTCGACACGGGCGGCTTCCGGTACACCAACACCACCGCCGAGACCCACGGCGTCGCCGCTGCGCTCCTCGAGACCGGCTTCGACCATGCCGGGGTGATGCTCAAGGTGCTGGTCGAGCGGCGGCCGCAGGCGATTCGACTTCTCGCCGGGCTGTTGGCCGACACCGAAATGCTGGCCGGGGAGCGGGTCGCGATGGCGACCTGCACGCGCGCCCGGTTGGACGCCATCGGCGCCATCGACGCCGACATCGAGGGGGTGGTGGACCAGCTCCAGCACATCGTCGGGGTCGAGTTGGCCGCGGTGTTGTTGGAGAAGGCGGGCGGCCGGGTCAAGGTCTCGCTGCGCAGCCGCGGCGCGGTGGACGTGTCCCGGCTCGCGCACGCGCTCCACGACGGGGGAGGCGGACACGCGAAGGCCGCCGGGGTGGTCCTGACTGGGGACACCGAGGCGATCGCGGCACGGCTGCGGGCCGCGCTCGCCGACGCGCTGGTCTAAGGGCCGGATCGGGGCACCGCGTCCCGCGCGGCAGGCGATCGGCCTGGCTTCAGCTCAGCTCAGCCCGCCGTCCACGACGAAGGTCTGCCCGGTGATGTAGGTCGCGCCCGGCCCGGCCAGGAAGCGCACGATCGGCGCGACCTCCTCGGGTTTGCCGAGGCGACGCAGCGCGATGAGGCTGCGGACGCCCTCGATCAGCTCGGTGGGGAGGGCCTGGGTCATGTCGGTGTCGATGAAGCCCGGCGACACGCAGTTCACCCGGACATTCCGACGCCCCATCTCCTTGGCCAGCGAGGTGGACATCGCTTGGATTCCCGCCTTCGCCGCGGCGTAGTTCGACTGGCCGGCGTTCCCGCGGGCGCTGACGCTGGACAGGTTGACGATGACCCCGCTCCGGCGGCGCATCATGCTCTCGGACGCGCCGCGACAGAGACGGAAGCACGCGGTGAGGTTCGTCGAGATCACCTCGTCCCACTGCTCGTCGGTCATCCGGACCAGCAAGGTGTCGCGGGTGATGCCGGCGTTGTTCACGAGGATGTCGATTCCGCCCGCCGCTTCGCCGGCGGCGAGCAGGGCGTCGATGCCGGCCTGGGTCGACACGTCGGCCTGCACCGCGCGGGCATTGTTGCCGATGGCGGCGACGACGGCCTCGGCGGCCTCGGCGTTGCGGAGGTAGTTCACGAGCACCGTCGCGCCCGCCCGACCGAGCTCGAGCGCGATGGCGCGACCGATTCCACGGCTGGCGCCGGTGACGACGGCGATCTTCCCGGTGAGTTCCATCGCCGCCGCTTACCGCGGAACCCGGACCTCGGCGATGTCCGACGCGCCGGTGAGCGCCATCACCAGGCGGTCGACGCCCAGCGCGATGCCGGCGCAGCGCGGCAGGCGCGCGGTGGCGGCGATCACGCCCTCGTCGACGGGGTGAGGCGTACGACCGACGGCGCGCCGCGCGCTTGCGGAGTGGTGGAAGCGCGCGCGGAGCTCGTCCCCGTCCCGCAGCTCGGTGAAGCCGTTGCCCAGCTCCAGGCCGCCCAGGTAGACCTCGAGCCGCTCGGAGACCTCGCCGCGCACCTCGGCGAGGGCGGCGTGCCGGGCCGGGTAGTCGATGACGAAGGTGGGCGCGGTCAGAGCCGGATCGATGGTGTCGACCCACGTCCGAAAGAAGGCGTCGTCGTCGGCCGGAGCGGCGCCGCCGAAGAGTTCAGCGACGGTGCGGACCTCGAACCGGGGCGGGGGTTGGCCGAGCGCGTCGGCAGCGGCGGCCACGAGATTTTCGACCATGGGGATCAGGTCGAGATAGCCGGTGTTACACCGATAGAGTTCGAGCATCGTGAACTCGCGGCCGTGGTGCGGCCCCCACTCCTCGCCGCGAAAGCAAGGGGTGAGCGCGTACACCCGGGGTAGCCCCGCGGCGAGCACCCGTTTCAGGGCGAACTCCGGGCTGGTGTGGAGGAAGCCGCCGTCGGCGGCGATGCTCTCCAACGTCGCTTCGAGCGCCGGGCCGTCGACGAGGACCGGGGGGTCCACTTCGACGAAGCCGTCCTCCTGCAGGGTCCTCCGCAGCGCGGTCACGACCGCGGCTCGTTGCCGCAGACGCTCCGGCCGCATCGACGCCTACTTGCTGCTGACGCGGCTCACGTAGGAGCCGCCTTCGCGCGTGTCCACCTTGAGCAGCTCGCCCTCGGACACGAAGATCGGGACCTGGATGGTCTTGCCACACTCGAGCGTGGCGGACTTGAGCACGCCCTGGCTGGTGTTGCCCTTCACGGCCGGCTCGGTCCATACGACCTTCGACTCGATGAAGTTGGGGAGGTTGATGTTGACCGCGCGGCCCTTGT
>JAYVAS010000185.1:0-12967 GCA_043750895.1 Pseudomonadota bacterium | reverse complement strand
GCCGCGGATGCCACCGGCGTCTGGGTGGTCGGCTCGCAAGGGCGGAAGGCAGATGGTGAACTCGACCCGGAGCGGCAGCGCCTCCTCCACGTGCCGGGCGGCGAGGTGCGCGTCCCCGACCTGAGCGCGTGTGCGCCCTGCGCCGCGGCCGCGGGCTTGCCTCCGGAAAACGGCGGCATCAACGCCGAAGGGGCGCTCGTCGCCGATGGGCACCTCTGGCTCGGCCTGCGCAGCCCCCTCGTCGCCGGGAAGGCCCTGCTGGTCGAGCTCTCCCTGCCGGTGAACGCCCCCCCGGGCGGCGCCACGGGTCCCGTCACCGCCGTCCGCACGCTGACCATCGACCTCGGTGGCCTCGGCATACGCGACCTCAGTCCGGCGCCGCAGGGCGGCTACTACGTCGTGGCCGGTTCGTCGGGCAAGCGCGCCGAGCCCATGCGGCTGTACCACCTCGCCAGCCTGACGGCGGCGCCGACCCCGGTGTCGCTGGCCCTCCCGACCGACACCGAGGGGATCGTCGTGACCCCGGACGGACGGCTCGTGTGGGTCACCGATGGCGACGGCAAGCGGAGCCCCTGCGCGACGGCCGCGACCTGGGGTTCGGTCAGCCTTCCAGCGCCCGCGGGTCCGTGAGCTTGCCGGTGACGGCGCTCGCCGCCGCGACCGCGGGGCTCACCAGGTAGACCGGTCCCGCCGCGCCCATGCGCCGATCGAAGTTCCGGTTGGTCGTCGACGCGGTGACCTCCCCCGCGTAGGGGATCCCAGGGCCGTTGCCGATGCAGGATCCGCAGCCCGGCGGCGTCACCACCGCGCCCAGCGCCCGGAACCGGCCCAGGATGCCTTCCCGCTCGGCCGCGTCCGTCACGTCGGCGCTGGACGGCGTCACCGTGACCCGCACCCCCGAGGCGATGGCCCGGCCCCGCAGGACCTCGTCGGCGGCACGCAGGTCGGAGAGGGACCCACCGGTGCACGAGGCGATGACCACGTTGTGGATCGCCACGTCCCCCACGTCGGCCAGGGACTGCCGATTCCGGGAGTCTCCCGGAGTGGCGACGGTGAGCGGCACCAGGTCCAGATCGACCTCGATGACCCGCTCGTACACCGCGTCCGGATCCGGGTAGACCATGAGCTCGGCCATGTCGGTGCCACGGCGCTCGCGCAGGAAGTCGAGGAGCGGCTTGCACGGCTCCACCACCCCCGTCATCAGCCCGCCTTCCACCGTCATGTTGGTGAGTACCGAGAGCTCATCGACGTTCCAGTGGTCGAGCCCGGGCCCGCCGAGCTGGATGACACATGTGTCGGTGGGGCTCGTCCGCCAGTGCTCCTCGCGGAAGTAGGGGGCGCCGATGATGTCGAGGATGAGGTCCTTCGGCGAGAGGACGCCACGCGGCGTGCCCTTCACGAGGATGCGCACCACCTTGGGCACGGTCACGGGGATGAGGCCGGTACGGAAGGCAAACGCCATCGCCGTCGACCCCACGCCGAACGCAAAGGCGTTGATGACGCCGGCCGTGGGGGTGTGGGAGTCGGTGAGCACGACGATGGTGCCCGGACACACGTAGTCCTCGACGACCAGGCGGTGGCAGACGCCGGCTTTGAACGGCCGATTGGGGCCGTGCAGGCGGATGCCGTAGGCCTCACAGGCGTCCACCATCTCGATGGTGAGCTGCCGAGCCGGCTCGAGCCGGGCCTTCTTGACGTTGGCGGGCACCGTCGCTTCGTCGATGAGCACGAAGTGGTCTTCGAAGGCGGCGATGAGCTCCGGAGCGTACATCTCGGCCGTGCCGAAGGCCTCCCGGTAGAGCGAGACCACCATTCCCGCCGTGTACTCGTGGACCCCACGGAAGCCGGTGCGGCAGAGCACCTGGTCTCCCGGGCCCACCGCGCCGATGCCGTCGGTCGCGGCGCCCGTCCAGGTACGCTGGGCGATGATCTTCTCCACCGCGTTCATCGGCCGGCGCGGGACGGTCGTGTCGTAGGTGGGCCGCACTTCGCCGGCGAGCAGGCGCTTTCCGTACTCCAGCAAACCGCCGCCCTCGGCGACCGCGCGGAAGAACGGCGGCAGCGCCGCGAAGAAGGAGCGGGGGTCGACGTCCTCCCCGGCCTTCAGCCGATCGACCACCGAGAGATCGGCGGTGAACGGCATACCGCCGTACACCATGTTCTCCTGGAAGATCCGCTGGAAACTCTTCGCGACCACCATCTCGATGCCGGCGCCCTGGTGGGCGACCACCGCGACCTCCCGACTCGAGCCCGATCCATAGGCGTCCCCCCCGACGACCACCTGGAAGCCGCCAGTCCGGATCGCGTCCTTCTGGACGACCTCCTTGAAGTTCTCGAGGAACCAGGGCCCGAGGACCTCCCCCGTGTACCCGAGGGTGCAGGCGGCGCCCGAGATCATCAGGTCGGTGTTGACCCCGTAGTGGAGGGCCTGACCCGCGTAGGTGAGGTTTTCGCCGTTGATCTGAGCGGCGAGCAGCTCAGAGTCATCCGTGAGGAACAGAACACGACCGGTAAGCTTCATGGCCCGCACTCCTAGGGTCTTGGACAGCCGCTCGCAAGGTCTGCCGTTGCACCGAACCTGCAAAATGCCGCCGCGCCAGGGCGCGGGGCGCCGGGTAGGTTCCATCCATGCCCACGATCCTGGTAACCGACGACGACCCTCACCTCCGCGAAGTGGTGCGCTACGCGCTCGCACGGCAGGGCTTCACCGTGGTCGAGGCCACCAACGGCCTGGAGGCGATCGCCGCGGTGGCCCGTCACCACCCCGATCTGGTCGTCCTGGACGTGGTCATGCCCGAGCTGGACGGCATCGAGACCTGCCGGCGGCTCCGGCAGACCAGCCGCATCCCGATCGTCTTCCTGTCGTCGCGGGACGAGGAGCTGGACCGGGTGCTCGGCATCGAGCTGGGCGGGGACGACTACCTCACCAAGCCCTTCTCCACGCGCGAGCTGGTGGCCCGGGTGAAGGCGGTCCTACGCCGGAGCGAGCCCGCCCCGCCGGAGGCGCCACGCGAGGAGATGCTGCAGGTCGGCCCGATCCGTCTCGACCCGGTGGAACACCGGGTGTACGCGGCGGACCACGAGCTCGTGCTCACCGTCACCGAGTTCGCCATCCTGCGCGCACTGATGCGCCGTCCCGGCAAGGTGTACACCCGTGACGAGCTGACCGACCTGGCCTACGGGGAGAACTACCACCTCGCCGAACGTACGTTGGACTCGCACATCCGCCGGATTCGCGCGAAGTTCCGGGAGCACGAGCTGGACCCGGTGGAGACGGTGCACGGTCTCGGCTACCGACTCGGGTTGAAGTAGCCGGCGATGCGGCTCGTCCTCCCCCTGAACCGCTGGCTGGTGTTGTCCTACCTCATCGTGCTCTTCCTACCGGCGGCGGCGGTCGTGTGCTCGGGGGCGCTGGCCAAGGACCTCGCCAAACAGACCGAGGAGGACCTGAACCACCAGGCGGCGCTGCTCGCCCTGCACGTCGAGAGCGAGCTGCAGCACGCGGGGACCGGCGCGACGCTCGATGCGGTGGCGCCGCGCATCACGACGGTGCTGACCGCCGCCAAGGCCCAGACCCTGGCCGGGTTCCGGGTGGTGGACCAGCGCGGCGTCGTGGTCGCATCGAGCGGCGGCGCAGTGGGCGAGGACCTCGCCGACGATCCGCTGGTGTACAACGCCCTCGCCGGCAGCGGCGGGATGGAGCAGCGCCCGCGCGGCGAGAGCCGCTCCCGGGAGAACTCCCTGGCGAGCAAGAGCCGCCAGGCGGACTACCGGGTGTTCGTCGCCAAGCCCCTGACCGTCGACGGCACGCTCGCCGGCGCGCTGGTGCTCTCGCGAACCCCACGGGAAGAGCTGCAGACGCTGTGGCAGATGGCGCCCCGCCTCTCCCTGGGGGCGCTCGTGGTGCTCGCGGCCACCATCACCCTGGGGAGCCTCGCCGGGCACATCCTCTCCCGCTCCCTGAAGAACCTCGTCGTGGCCTCCCGCCAGATCGCCGCCGGGTCCACCGTGCACGTCACCGGGCTGGCCGGTCCCGCCGGCTCGCACGTCGCCGAGACCGCCGAGCTGGCCGACGCCATGGGGGCGATGGCCCTCCGTCTCCAGGAGCGGGTCGCCTACATCGCCGAGTTCGCCGGCAACGTGAGCCACGAGTTCAAGACCCCGGTCTCGGCCCTGCGCGGCACCATCGAGCTGCTTCGCGACGACGAGGACATGCCCGCCGCCCAGCGTGCCCGGTTCCTGGACAACGCCCTGGCGGACCTGGACCGCCTCTCCCGGCTGGTCGGCGGCCTGCTTCGGCTGGCGCGCGCCGAAGAGGGCGGAGACCGCACCCATTTCTCGCTGGCCGAGGTGGTGGCCCCGCTCCAGGAGCGCTACCCGGCGCTCCGGGTGGAGGGGACCTTCGGGTCGGTGGACGCGAACCGCGAGCAGGTCGAGGCCGCGATCGGGAACCTCGTGGAGAACGCGTGGCGGCACGGCGGGCCCGAGGTGTCCGTGCGGGTGGCCGGCACCGTGGAGGGGGACCGGGTCGGCGTACGCGTGGTCGACACCGGCGGCGGGATCTCCGCTGCCAATCTCCCCAAGGTCTTCGACCGCTTCTTCACCACCAACCGGGTCGGGGGCGGCACCGGCCTCGGACTCGCCCTGGTCCGCGCCATCGCCCGCACACACGGCGGCGACGTCACCGTGCGCAGTGAGCCGGGTGAGACGTGTTTCCACTGGTGGCTGCCGCGGTCGCCGGTGTCCGACCCCGCGGGATAGAACCGCGGATGCCTCGACCCTTCTTCCCGCACACCATGCAAGACCTCGTGAACGCCGTGGACGGCGGCCTCGGCCTGGTCGTGGGCGACATGCCGGACGGCTCCTTGTGGGTGCTCAAGCGGAACCGGAAGGAGCCCGGCTACGTGCTCACCCACTACGTCGACGCCCAGCGCAGCCGGACCCTCTCCACCGAGACCATCGCCGACCGCCGCGCGGCGCTCAATCGCATGGCCGACGCGATCCAGCTCGGCGAGTCGCTCTAGCCCCTCACGGGACGCGACCGCCACGTTAGGCCCCCTGGATGTCCGAGTTGCATGCCGTCGTAGCCGAAGAACTGGCGTTGCTCGCCGATGTGCGGAACCGACTGCTCCGCGCCCCCGCTCCGGTCGGGGCGAGCGAGGATGAGCTTCGCGCCGAACTGGAGCGCATCAAGGCCGACATCCGCAGCGCCAAGACCGAAGACAAAGCCGCCCTGGAGCAGCAGTACGAACACATCGGACGCCTGCTCGAGCAGGTGCATCGGGGGAAGCCGGACGTCGAGGTGGACGCCGAGTCCCCGTACTTCGCGCACCTCGGCATCGAGCAGGAGGGCCGCCCGAGCGACATCATGCTGGGGAAGGCCACCCGCCTCGACGACGGCCTGCGCATCGTCGACTGGCGGCACGCGCCGATCGCCCGCATCTACTACCGGTACCAGGAGGGCGACGAGTACGAGGAGGACTTCGGGAACCGCTCCGTGTCGGGGCGGATCCGGACCCGTCGCACGGTCTCGGTGGCTCAGGGAGAGCTCGATCGGGTGTCTGCCCCCCAGGGGACGTGGGTGCGCACCGGGGGCACCTGGCAGCGCTTCGAGCTGGCCGTTCCCCGCCTGGCGACGGGCGCCGGCGCGGCCAGGCGGATGGGCAACGACGCCCGAATGGGCAGCGGGAAGGTGGTGCGCTCCGACAAGCACCTCCCCGACATCGCGGCGCTGATCGACCCCGAACAGTTCGAGCTCATCTCGCAGGCGGACTCGGGCCCGGTCGTGATCCGCGGCGGCGCCGGGTCGGGGAAGACCACGGTGGCGCTCCACCGCATCGCGTGGCTCGCCTACAACCACCCCCACCGCTTCAACGCGGCGAAGATGCTGGTGGTCGTGTGGGGCAAGGCGCTCCGCGACTACGTCAGCAAGGTCCTTCCCAATCTCGGGGTACAGGGCGTGCCGGTGGTGACCTGGTCCGACTGGTCCCGCAAGCTGGTCGAGCGGCACTTCCCCTGGCTCCCGAACCACGACAACGCCAACACACCGTCGATTGTGTCACGCTTCAAGCTGCACCCCGGGCTCCCGGCGATCCAGGAGCGTCAGATCCGGGCCCGCAAGGCACCCCCCAACGGCGCCAGCGTGATCGAGGACTGGAAACACCTTTGCTCCGACGCCAGCTTGCTCACCGAGCTGGGGGGCTTCACCGAGAAGGAGATCACCCAGGTCATCGACTGGACCCGCAGCCAGCAACGGCAACTGGCGCTGCTCGAGGAGCGGGACCGCACCGCCGAGCCGTGGCTGGACGAAGAGGATGACGCCATCCTGCTGCGGGGCTGGCAGCTCCGCGTGGGCGACTTCAAGGCCAAGGGCGGCGGCTACCTCAAGTACAGCCACATCGCCGTGGACGAAGTGCAGGACTTCTCGCCGATGGAGCTGGCCGTCCTGCTCGGCAGTTGTGACAACAAGAAATGTATCACCCTCGCCGGCGACACCCAGCAGCACATCTCGGAGACGGGCGGGTCCGAAGACTGGGGCACCCTGCTCACCGCCCTGGGGGTGAGCGCCAAGTCGGTCTCGAGCCTGCGGGTGTCGTACCGCTCCACCCGCTCCATCACCACCTTCTCACGGTCCATCCTCGGGAACCTGGCCGAGGACTCCGCGCCGATGACCACCCGCGAGGGTGACCCGGTCGGGCTCTTCGGGTTCCCCGATCACGGCGCCGCCGTGGACTTCCTGGGCCGCGCCCTGCGGGAGCTGTGCAGCGCGGAGCCCAACGCCTCCATCGCCCTGGTCACCCCCGACCACCACACCGCGCGCATCTACCACGAGGGCCTGGACCGCATGGACCTCCCCCGCCTGCGCCTGGTGGAAGACCAGTCCTTCGCGTTCGCCCCGGGCATCGACGTGGTCGACGTGGGGCAGGTGAAGGGGCTCGAGTTCGACTACGTGATCGTGCTGGACGCGTCGAGTCGCAGTTGGCCCGATCGGCCGCACCATCGTCGGCTGCTCCACGTGGCGGCCACCCGCGCGATACATCAACTGTGGATCACGTGGATCGGGGATCCCAGCCCCCTTCTCGCGGACAGCCTCACATGAACGGACACACCCCCTGATGGACAAGGCCCTCGCCCGACTGCGCGGCGGAGGCATCGACGCCTTCGTGGACCTCCTCCTCGACGATCTCCTCGATCGCCCGGTGAGCGAACTGGTCGAGCCGGAGTGGTTGGCGGCACGGCTGGCCGAAGCGGCCCGATCGGCGGCGGCCGATCCGCAGGTGGAGCAGTGGTTCCGGGACCGCATCACCGACGCGCGAGCGCGGGTGCCCTCGGGAAAGCCAACGTTGCACCCGGACATCCAGGAGCCGCTCCGGGCGCTGCTCCAGCGGCCCTACGTGCCCGACCGCCGGCTCACGGGTCGCCTCCTGGACCACGCCACCACCCGGCTGCTGCTGAGAAATCTGTTTCAGGACCTGTTGGTGAGCTTCGTCAAGAAGCTCAAGTCCCCGCTTCCCACCGGGGCCCGCGGGCCGCTGGCCTTCGGCGGCTTGAAGCGCCTCGGGGAGGGCATGCTGGGGGCCGTCGGACACGAGCTCGAGGCCCAGGTCGAGGCCAAAGCCCGGGAGTTCATGGACGCCGGGATCGGCCGCCTCGTCGACCAGCTCGCCGACGATCTCTGCAACCCCAAGCTGACCCGGGAGTACGGGGACTGGCGCGGCCATTGGCTCGACGTCTTCCTGAGCACCGAGATCTCGGCCATCGCAGCGGAGGTCGAGAAGCTCGACCCCGACGCGCTCGTGGCCACCGGAGCAGCGCTCGTGCGCGGGATCGCGGGTCGTCCCGAGCTCGAGGGGCAGCTCACGGCGGTCCTTCGGGCGGCCATGGAGGGAGCGGGTGATCGTTCCGTACGGGCGCTGCTGGGGGGCCTGGAGCAGCACGGGATCGACTCGGTGCGCGAGCTTCTGGTGCAACGCGGGCGGGCGGTCGTCGCGACGCCGGCCTTCGAGGCGTGGTGGGCCGACCTTCACCGGGAGGCGTAGCAGGCCTCCGTGGGGCGGGGGCCGCCCCGACGATGCGGGAGCGTCGGCGGTCGACTCGGGTTAGCGGCCGGCCCATCTCGGGTACCCCATGGCTCTCCAGGCAGGCATCGTCGGACTTCCCAACGTCGGGAAGAGCACCCTCTTCAACGCGCTGACCGCCGCGGGCGCGGCCGCCGCGAACTACCCCTTCTGCACCATCGAGCCCAACGTCGGGGTCGTGGCGGTGCCCGATCATCGCCTCGCCCAGCTGGACTCGGTGGTCCACTCCAAGCAGATCATCCCCACCAGCGTGGAGATCGTGGACATCGCCGGTCTGGTGCGCGGCGCCAGCCAGGGGGAGGGTCTCGGCAATCAGTTCCTGGGCCACATCCGCGCGACCGACGCCATCCTGCACGTCGTGCGGTGTTTTGAGGACGCGGACGTCGTCCACGTCGACGGCGGCGTCGACCCGGACCGGGACATCGACACCGTGGACACCGAGCTGATCCTCGCCGACCTCGAGACGGTTCAGAAGCGTATCGATCGGTATCGCAAGCAGTCCAAGAGCAACGACAAGGAGATCCTGTTCCACCTTGGCGTGGCGGAGCGCATCTTCGCCATGCTCGACGCCGGCAAGCCCGCCCGGAGCGCGAGCTGGACCGAGGAGGAGCAGAAGTCCGTCCGCGAGGCGCAGCTCATCACCGCCAAGCCGGTGTTGTACGCCTGCAACGTGGACGAGGCGTCGCTCGCCGCCGGTGGCAACGCCTTCGTGGACGTCGTCCGCGCCCGGGCCAAGCGGGAGGGCGCGCGCGTCGTCGTGCTCTGCGCCAAGATCGAGGCCGAGGTGGCCGAGCTGCCCATGGACGAACGGCGGGAGTTCCTGTCGGACCTCGGCATCACCGAGCCCGGCCTGAACGCCCTGGTGCGGGAGGCCTACAGCCTGCTGGGACTCCAGACCTACTTCACCGCCGGCCCCAAGGAGATCCGCGCGTGGACCACGCCCGTCGGGTGCAAGGCCCCCCAGGCCGCCGGCGTCATCCACACCGACTTCGAGCGCGGGTTCATCCGGGCCGAGGTGTACTCGGTCGCCGACCTGCTCGCCGGGGGCAGCGAGGCAGCGCTACGGGCGACCGGGAAGCTGCGTGTGGAGGGGAAGGAGTACGTGGTGCAGGATGGGGATGTGATGCATTTCAGGTTCAATGTGTAGAAGCGTGGTTTTACAGCGTTGAACGCCGGTCATTCCCTCGTTTATCTCGTTCGCAACCCCACATTTGCCCCACAATGCCGCTTCCGGTCGAGGATTTCTACGCCTGGTACCTATGGTATCCGTCGGTGCGCCACCCCACACGCTCCCGGAGAACGCACGAACTGCTCCCGCGCCGCCGCGGGACGCACCTCGCACGCCCTTCGAATACTGCGACTCATTGCGAATGCTGCGAATAGTGGCTACTCTCCTTGAAGGAGACCGCACCATGTCTGCTCTCGAACTCAGCCTCCCCTCGGACGCCACGACGCGCGAAGCGGAGATCGCGGTGCGTGCCCTACGCGGAGCCGTGCTGGAGCATCGCGCCGCGGTGGTCCGGGTTCAGCCCGAGGGAGCCCCGGAAGCGGCGGTGACGCTTCCACCGCAGGCCTTCGAGCTGCTCATGCGCGTCCTCGCGCACCTGGCCAACGGCAACGCCGTTACGATCGTCCCCGTGCATGCCGAGGTCACTACGCAACAGGCGGCCGACGTACTCAACGTCTCGCGGCCCTACCTCATCAAGCTGCTGGACGAGGGCAAGGTCCCGTATCGCAAGGTCGGGACGCACCGCCGCGTCATGCTGCGGGACCTCCTCGAGTTCAAGCGGCAGGACGATGCGGAGCGGCAGGGCATCCTGGCAGAGCTCACGGCCGAGGCGCAGAAGCTGGGCCTCGGCTACTGACCGTGGGCTTCGTCGTCGTCTATGACGCGTGCGTCCTGTACCCCGCACCGCTTCGCGACCTGCTCGTTCGAGTCGGGAAGGCCGGGCTGGTCCAGGCACGATGGAGCCATGCCATCCTCGACGAGTGTTTCCACGCGATCCACCGCGAGCGTCCGGAGATACCCGAAGCCGCGCTCGCACGCACTCGGCGGTTGATGTGCGCCGCCGTGCGCGACTGCCTGGTCGAGGGGTTCGAGGCGCTCGTCGAGGGGCTGACTTTGCCGGACCCGAACGACCGACACGTGCTCGCGGCGGCGATCCGCGCAGGAGCCCAGACGATCGTGACCCGGAACCTCAAGGACTTTCCTGGCGACCGCCTCGCACCCCTCGGCATCCGAGCGCAGGATCCGGACGACTTCGTGCTTGGGCTGCTGAACCTCCAGGGGGCGGCGGTGCTCCGTGTCGTCACGGAGCAGGCTGCGGATTTGAGGAACCCGCCTCGGACGGTCGAGGACGTCCTCCTCACATTGGAGGCCAACGGGCTCACGCGATCGGTCGCGGAGCTCTCTGCGCTCCTTGACGGCAGCTGAATCAGGCGACAATCCGGGCGACAATGGGTGTACCGCTGCGTACCGGGGAGTGCCGTCGCGCGACCGGGGGCGGGCGGCGGTTCTGGTGGAGTTCTGGCGGAGTCGGACGGCCGCGACGCCGGGAACAGCATGGGCGGCATCTGCAATTTCATTGCTTGGCGTCTCGGATGAACCCGCGGAGCTGCTTCACGAAGGCCTGAGTGTCCAGGAAGTAGTTCGGGTACGCCTTTCGGAGGGCGTCAACGGGCCCTGCTGATACCAGCACGGCCTCGACCGGCTCTCCCGCAGTTGCCCTTGCCTCAAATGCCGCGTAGTCCCGGTTGGCTTCGTCGAGCCGGGCCAGTGCGTAGGGACGAATGGATACGGTTCTCGCGCCGGAGTCCAAAATGACCAGATGGAACGCTCCTTGCCCGGCAGTCTTGACGATCCGGTCCGTGGCGATGGCGAACCCACTCAGCTTCGTGAGCACCCGGAGGTCGCGCTCGGACTGGGCGAGCCGCATCACAATCTCGTTCCTCGGAAGACCTTCGAACCCTGGCACCGCTGGCGATCCTTCCCCAGCGGCGAGCGCTGCCGAGGCCAGCGAGAAGAAATGCCGCCAACTCTCCTCCCCCTCGCCGGACTTGAGCGCCTGTCCAAGGAAGGTGCCCATCGTCTCCACGGCAGTAGCCCAGGCGTGCTGGGAGCGAGTCCGAATCTGCAACTCCAGCGAGAGCCCCTCGTACTCGGGCGCACGAGGGTTCGAGTAGCGGTAGATCAGGTGAATGCCACGGTACCCATCCGGTTTGGGCTCCAGAATGTAGTCCTTGGACGAGATCAGCTGATGTCGAAACCTGGCGGTGCGGTAGTGCCGTTCCACCTCGCGAACGCGCGCAACCGAAGTCACCACAGCCCGCAAGCCTCCGATGTCCTGCATTCTTCCGAGGTTCATTCCTTGGAACCGCTGGAGCTTTGAGATGATCGAGGCCGCGCGCTTCAGGCGCTGGGCCACAATTGCGTCACCGTCGATATCCTTCAGGCGCAGCCGGAGGAGCGCCTGAAAAGTGTTGATGGGGTACAAATGGCAGGCGCGCCAGTTCGCCAGCACCTCGAGCGCCCAATCCCTGTCAGCCGGAGTGGCCGCTCGACTGCCGGACAAGATGTCGCCAGCGCGGTTTATTTCGCCCTTCGTGTATACCGGTTTGACGAACGCCACGTATCAGCTCCGAGTGCGAAGGCTGCACTACGTAGCTCGGGAGCGCGCCAGCGGCGACGGAGCGTCGGCCTCACGCCCCGCCGCGACCCGCAGCGCTGAGGTCCACGTCGATCAGGTCGAGCCGGTCCCGCTCCTCGGGCCCGGTCAGGCTTCGCACGGTGACCCGCGCTTCCGGCTGGCACCACGAGCAAGTGATGCCCTTGCTGGACCACATCCACGACGACAGCACCAGCGCGGCCGGTTGGCCCGACGGGGAGGCATCCCGGGCGACGCACTTCAGCGTGTTGAAGTGGTAGCGGGCGCCGTACTGGTTGTGCCCGACATCGAGGAGCAGGATGGGCTTGTTCGGGTCCGGCGGGGCGAGCGTCGAGGAGACCGGCTCCACGCGCCGCTCGTCGCGGACCAGCTTGCCGATGGTCGAGGAGATCGCCGTCAGCACGGTGAACCGGCCGGCGTCGAGCCAGTGGACGCGCTGGGCGTCGAAGCGCTCGCCCGCGACGCCATGGCGCATGACGACGGCGAACTCCCCGTTGTCGTCTGTGCCCCCGGCGACGACAATCGGCACGTCCGGCACGGCGTAGGCCGACAGCGGCGTCGCCTTCTTGGAGAGGATGAAGGCCCCAGCGGGCAGGACCACCACCTCCGCGCCGGCCTCCCTCGCCCGCTCGATGAGGCGCACGAGGCGATCCCGGTAGGCCTTGGGGTCGGGCGTGAACTGGGCGCGGGTGAGCTGCTCGAAGTCCCCGCGTTTCCCCTCAGTCATGCGGACGCCGATGTTGAGGAACACGCGCCCGACCCGGACCGTCGTGCCCGAGGTCGGTGCGACGGGGGGAGGCTTCGGGGCGGGCTTCGGCGGCGAGCGGGTTTGGGGCAGTGTGGACGCCTTCTCGCCCTTGGCGACAATCGTGAACCTGCGCTCGCGGAGGAAGGAGTTGGTCTCTTCGCCGCCGCCGAGGTCGTCGGGCTGGGGAGCTTGCCGGTGGCCTCTTTGATGGCGAGGGTGAGCGCGTACTTCGGCGGGTAGCGTCTACGGTCGTGGACGATCCAGCGAATCGACCGGGATGAGGTTCCCGCTGGCCGCGCGAGCCGCGGCTACGACCGAGCGGCGAGGACGTGGTCGCGAGTGACTTCGTCTGGGAGGATCATGGCGCCTCGCTATTGGCCTGTAAGCGACGCTCTCGACCCGCCTCCGTTCGGCGAGTAGCCGCCTGACCCCGCCGCACTGGCCGACGCGCAGGACTTCGCAGTAGTAGCCGTCCC
>JAYVAS010000184.1:0-1847 GCA_043750895.1 Pseudomonadota bacterium | reverse complement strand
TCGGCCGAGAGCGCGGCGTGGACCGCGTCGTCCTTGGACTTGTCCTCGTCCTTGCGCACCAGATCGAGGAGCTTGTTGCCGGCCCAGTTGGTGACGCCGACCGTGCGCACGAGCCGGCCCTCGAGGCGGTCCGACACCAGCAGGAAGCCCGTCCCGTCCCGGATGACCACGTCCTGCGCGAACGAGGACTCGTTGACCATCGGGATCAGCGTGGCCGACCCGATGCACATCATCCACGCCAGTGGGCTGTTGCGGCTGTGCGTCTCCCGGGAGCGCAGCTCGAGGACGAGGTCGGTGGTGGGGGCGGCGACGGCGGCCGTCTCGATGTCCTCGGTGAGGGCATCGGTCACGGGCCGGCCCCCGGCGGAGGTCGTGACCGTCGCCCCCTGGTTCTGGAAGAGCTTGCTGACCCGGTCGCACAGCATCTCGGCCTCGTCGGCGCTCACCAGCTCGTCGGGCGGGCAGACCACGGTCAGGCGGAGATCCGGGAAGTTCGCGGCCTCGATGTCGACCACGACCGGCCGGTGCAGCCCCGAGAGGGGTTGGTAGCTGTGCACACATCCCGTCGCGAGGAGGACCAGCCCGATCACGCAGCAGAGACGGGTACGGGCGGACATTTCGCGGCCATCATACCGCTGGATCCACAGAGCGGCGAGGTTTCGGCGGGGCGTGGGGCGGCGGCTGGACCGGGCCCCCCTGGAGGTTCCCGAGCTGCCACTCCCAGAGCCAGCGCATCTTCTCGACGTTCTCGGGATTCGCGCACCACTCCATCGGCACGTGCAGGCATTGCTCGACGCAGAGCGCGTAGTCCGCTTGCGCCCGCTCCCAGGCGTAGTCGGGCTGGCCGAGCGCTTCGTGCCACGCGCGGAGGATGGCCGCTTCGTGCTGGATCCGGAACGCCGGGGGCCACCACGGGGCCGTCGCGTAAGCGAGATCGCTGACCGCGAGCGCGTGGGTGAACGACCAGTCGAAGGGCTGCCGGTCCAGGAAGTAGAGCGGCGTCTCGGCGTCCCTCGGGGTGAGGACGTTGGTGGGGTTGACGTCGCCGTGGATGAGGGTCAGGCCGCGCGGGTCGGCCCAACGCGCCCGGAGCGCGGCGGCGTGCGCCTCGAATCGGGCCGCGTACGGGCGTCCGGTGGCACGTTCCAGCCCCGCCACCCCGGGCCGGATCTCGGCGAAGTAGCGGTCCTGGGCGGCCTGATCGGGCGGCGTCCCCGTGCCCCAGTGGTGGGCGTGGAGGCGGCCCAGCGCCCTGGCGAGCGCGAGGCCGTGGGCGAGGGTGGGCGGGACCAGCTTCCGGTCGTGGTGGGTCGCGGAGAGGTCGTCGAGGAGCAGGTGATACCCGACGCCCGCGGCGTAGGCCGCGTCGTGGCAGCGGACCAGGGGCGCGTCCACCATCCCCACGTAGTCGCGGGTGTAGTAGTCGACCTCCGAGCGGCCGAAGGTGTCACCGCAGAGCTTGAGCCGCAGCGCCTGGGTCGTCCCGTCGGCGCGCGTGGCCCGGATCGCCGCGTGGCGGGCCCAGTTGCTCCGCTCGGCGGTGTACGTGAACGCCGTCACCGTCTCCCCCAGCGCGCGTGACAGGAACGCGACGTTCAGTTCATCGGGGGAGGTGAGCGGGGCGTGCATAGGGAGAGTCTGGGCTAGAACCAATGCCGATCGGATAGCGGAATAATGATCGGCGAAATTCCACAACTGTGGATCACAAGAATATGACAGGATTCAGGCTTGTTTTCCGGCGCCGATGAGGTCACGTTGACGGATGCGCCTCGCCGAGACCGTCCCCCTGACCTTCGAGCAGTGTGGCCCCAACTTGTTGGCTCGGGCTCGTGCCCGGATCGAGCCTG
>JAYVAS010000183.1:0-2554 GCA_043750895.1 Pseudomonadota bacterium | reverse complement strand
CTCCATCAGGAACCCGGCGTCGTCCCCGATGAGCTGAGCGGTGAGCTCCACCTGCTCGAAGCTCTCGGTGTTCATGAAGGTGTACACCTCCCCGGTGTTGTAGAGGAACTGCATCGGCTGCTCCTCGATGTCCGCCTCGGCCAGCTGCTCGCCGCTCCGGTAGGTGCGCTCGATCACCGATCCGTTCAGGAGGTTCTTGAGCTTGGTCCGGGTGAACGCCGTCCCCTTGCCGGGCTTCACGAACTGGAAGTACACAACGGAGTAGGGGGCGCCTTCCACTTCGACCTTGAGGCCGTTGCGGAGATCAGAAGTCTCGTACATGGCTGGCTCCAACGCCACGAGGCGTTATCGGGGCGCGGCTTCTATCGCACGGAGTGGAACTTGCCAGGGTCAGGCCCCTTGATCGGTCGCCCTGAGGCGCTGCGCCGGTACCGGTGGCTGGCCGGCCTCGACTGGGCCGCCCTCGCCGCCGCCTTTCCGGTCCACATTCCGCGTAGCTACGTCGGGGACGCCTCCGACCCTGACGACCCGCGGCTACGCACCGTCCTCCCCGCCGCGGAGGAGCTTGTCGACGCGCCGGGGGACCTGGCCGATCCGGTGGGCGATGCGGCGCGGAGCCCCGTGCCGTGGGTGGTGCACAAACACCCGGACCGGGTGCTGCTGCTCCTGACCAAGCGGTGTCACCTCTACTGTCGGTACTGCTTCAGGCGTGCCTTCCATCCGGGGGAGGGGGAGGACCCCACCGACGCCGACTGGGAGGCCATGATCGCCTATGCGGCGGGCTCGGGCGCGACCGAGCTCATCCTCTCGGGCGGGGATCCGCTGGCGGTGTCCGACGCGCGGCTCTTCGAGGTGATCGACCGGGCGCGACGGCCGGTGGTGCGCATCCACACCCGCGCCCCCATCACCTGGCCCCAACGAATCACGGACAGCCTCGTGGTCGGGCTTCGGGCGCGGCAAACGGTGTGGGTCCTCGTCCACTGCAATCACGCCGTCGAGCTGACGCCGCCGGTGCGTGACGCGCTGGCGCGGCTCGTGGACGCGGGCATCCCCGTGCTCAACCAGGCGGTGCTCCTCGCCGGGGTGAACGACGACGTCGACACCCTGGCGGAGCTGTCGGACGCGCTCGTGCGGTTGCGGGTCTACCCGTACTACCTGCACCACCCGGATGCCGCGCCCGGGAACGCGCACTTCCGGGTCACGCTGGAGCGGGGGCTGGCCCTCCATCGGGCGCTGCGCGCCCGCACCAGCGGGATCGGACTGCCCGCCTACGTGATTGATCTCCCTGACGGAAGCGGCAAGATACCGGTTGAGCAGTGGGTGGCGGCGCGCGGAGCGGTATCCTGAGGCCATGGCAGTCAGGCACGCAACCCGACGGTACCCGGACTTCGTCGCATACCTGGAGGACTGGCAGTCCAGCCTTCAGCTCGGCATGATCCTGCTGCCCGCGGGGACCATCTCCGGCGAACCGGCGAAGGAGATGACGGTGGACTTCGTGCTCCCGAGCGGGAAGCGGGTGGACCGTGTCCCGGGGCAGCTGGTCAACCGGTTCCCGGATGGAAGTGTGGCCCTCCGGATGGGCTCCGTGCCCGATCTGCTGGAGGCCGCGGGCGCCGAGTCCCAGGCGCTGCTCGAGCGGGTCAGGGCGTACCTCGTTGCATCGGGGCAGCTCGGCACCACGTCCGCGGCGGAGGTCGAAACCCTCGGGGCGCGGGTGGCGCAGCTCGAGAAACAGCTCGCTGACACCGATGCGGCGCGGTTGGCGGCCCTCCGCGCGGTCGCGCAGGCGGCGGGTGGCGGTGGCGGAGGTGGTGCGGCGCGTTCGGCGGGCGGAGGCGAGCCCACGGTGGGTCCGGCGGGCCGGGGGTACGCGCTCCCGGACCTCTCGGGCCCCGCGGCGCGCGCGGGCACCCTCTCCGACTACTCCTTGCGCGACACCCTGATGCAGGTGGCCGTGGCCAAGAGCAACGGCGTGTTCACTTTCACCTACCCCGACGGCGCGACCCGGTGGGGCTTCTGGCACAAGGGCGGGACGGTCGGATGGCGCAGCGCTCCGGTGCGTGAGGACGAGGTCCTCGGCGTGCTGCTCTTCCGGGCCAACCAGATCACCAAGGAGCAGCTCGCCCAGTCGGTCACGCTGATGGAGCAGCGCAACTGTCGGCAGGGGGAGGCGCTCATCGAGCTTGGTCTCCTCACCTTCGCGCAGCTGGTCCTCCTGCTCCAGAAGCAGGCGGAGTTCGTGCTGCAGCGCGTGCTGGCCGACAAGACCGGCAGTTGGACCTGGCACGAGGTCCCGGAGCTCCCGGAGCGCTTCGTCGCCCCTCCGGTTCGGGTGGCCGCGGTCCTGTTCCGGGCGTTGCGCCAGCGGGCCAAGGACATGGCGTCGGACACCCTCGCCGACATCCTCCAGCCGCACCTCGACACCTACGTGTTCATCAAGCCGGGCGTAGAGCGTACCTTCGAGGAGATGCGGCTTAGCGCCGAGGAGACCGGGTTCCTCAAGATCATCGGCGCGACCTCGTACCGCCTGCGCGAGGTCCCTTCGGTGTCCAAC
>JAYVAS010000182.1:0-3612 GCA_043750895.1 Pseudomonadota bacterium | reverse complement strand
TGGATCGGGGTCAGACTCACCGCGGTCGAGGGCGGGGTCCAGGTGGAGGTCGCCGACCGCGGCATCGGAATCGCGGCCTCGGAGCAGAAGCACATCTTCGAGCAGTACTACAGGGCGAACGACCCGAAAGCGCGGCGCCACAAGGGTACGGGCATCGGCCTGACCATCGTAAAGTACATCATGGAGGCGCACGGCGGGCGCATCGGGGTACGTTCGGCACCCGGCGAAGGCTCTACCTTCACACTTTTGTTTCCCCTCGAGGCCCCTCCGGCGGTCGCCGAGCGGGCTGGAGCTTGAATGGCGCGCATCCTGTTCTGTGAAGACGAAGAGGATCTCCTCTCGTCGCTCGTCGCCTTCTTCACCCGGGAGGGCTTCGACGTGGCCCAGGCCCGCGGCGGACGCGCGGCGATCGAGCTGGCCAGCCGGCAGCGCCCCGACGTGGTCTGTCTGGACGTGATGTTGCACGAAGGTCCGGAGGGCCCGGACGGGTTGGACGGCTTCCAGATCCTCTCCGAGCTGCGGAAGGTGGTGGGCTACAACGGTCCGGTCATCCTCCTCACCGCCCGCACCCTGGAGACGGACAAGCTCCTCGCCTTCGACCTCGGCGCCGACGACTACGTCACCAAGCCGTTCTCGCTGCTCGAGCTCCGGGCGCGGGTGGCCGCCGTGCTCAAGCGGGCCGGGGGCGCGAAGGCGGTGTACCGGTACGAGGGTGTGGAGGTCGACCTCGACAACTACATCATCCGGCACGGAGACGGCCAGGACCGGCTCTCCAACCGGGAGCAGGAGCTGCTGAAGTACCTGATCGAGCACCGCGGCAAGGTGTTGGATCGGGAGGAGCTGCTGTCCGCGATCTGGAAATACAGCCCCGGCGTGACCACCCGCACAGTGGACACGCACATCCTCAACGTGCGCAAGAAGCTGCGGGACGACGCTGGTCAGCCGCGGTTCATCGAGACCTTCCACGGGATCGGCTACAAGTTCGTGGGCGAGGAGAAGTGATCCTGGGGCTGCTGGTGGGTGCGGCCGCGGCCGCCGACGTCCCCGCCGCGTGGAACTCCCTGACCGACGCCACCATGACCGAGGCGGTGGGCGGATCCCCCGACATCGCCCTCCGCTACTGCGCCGCGGCCCTCGACGACGTCGCGGCCGACGACGCGGCGCGCGGGGATCTCCTCTACTGCGTGGCACGCAACCAGCTCCGGTTGGGGGACGTGAACGCGGCCGCTGGCTCGCTGAACGCAGTCCCCGCTTCCTCTCCCGCGTGGGGCCCGGCCCGCACCCTCCTGGATCGGCTCCACCTCGAGGCGCGCGCCCTGCCGGCGCTCCCGGCGCGCTGCGGCTTCGAGCGGGACGCGTGCGGCTTCGTGCGCGGCTGGGAGATGCTGGAGAAGGGTGTCCTCGAGGCGCGGGAGGTCGGCGAGGACTCCGTGCTCGCCTGGGACACGATGGTGCGCGATGCAGAGGGAGACCGCATCTCCGTGGCCTTCCAGGCAGGGGTCGAGGTGCGGGAGATCCGTTTCCGGGTCCGGAGCACGCGGTTCCCCGCCGACATCCGGGTGTACCTGGTCGAGGGCTCGGGGGCGCGCTTCTTGAGCCCCATCCTGGAGGTGCCGGTCGACGGATGGCGGGAGGTGGAGCTCGACGCCGCGGCCTTCCGTCCGGTGGACGGCGCCGGGGCGCAGGTGGCGCCTCGGTCCACACGGCTCGTCGAGTTCGTGGACCTCACCGGCACGCTCCTGACCGATCGCGGGGCCAACACCCTGCTCTTCGACGATCTCGCCGTGCGCTGATCGGAGGCGCTGGGCTAAAGGTGGGTGCTTGCCCCTGATCGTTCAGAAGTACGGCGGCTCCTCGTTGGCCGATCTCTCCCGCCTGCGCGCGGTCGCCGCGCGGGTCGCGCGCACCCGCGCCACTGGGCGAGAGGTGGTGGTCGTGGTCTCCGCGATGGGCAACACCACCAACGAGCTGCTGGCCCTGGCCGCTCAGGTCAGCCCCCATCCCGGTCGGCGCGAGCTGGACATGCTGATCAGCGTCGGCGAGCGCGTCAGCATGGCGCTCCTGGCCATGGCGCTCCACGAGTTGGGGGTGCCCGCCCGCTCGTTCACGGGTTCGCAGAGCGGGATCATCACCGACACCTCCCACGCCAACGCGCGGGTGGTGGAGGTGCGCCCGGATCGGGTTCGGGCCGCGCTCGACGCGGGTGAGGTGGCGATCGTCGCCGGCTTCCAGGGCATGAGCCGGGACCGCGAGGTGACCACCCTGGGCCGGGGCGGCTCGGACACCACGGCGGTCGTGCTCGCGGCCGCGCTCGGGGCCGAGGCCTGCGAGATATGCTCCGACGTGGACGGCGTCTACTCGGCGGATCCGCGGACCGTCCCCGACGCCAGGCTCATCGCGCGCATGACCGTCGACGAGGCGCTCGCCTTGGCCCGTAACGGCGCCAAGGTCCTCTACGAGGAGGCGGTCGCGTGGGCGCAGCAGTCCGGGGTGGTGATCCGCGCCGCCGCCACCCGGAACGACGGGGGCGGGACGGTCATCCACCCTGGCGTCGTGCCGCGGCGGGTCGTCGCCGTCACCAGCGACACCCAGCTCGCCTGGCTGCCCCTCGATCGCCTCGACGCGCTCCCCACGGCGTGCATCCGGAGCGCGAGCCCAGCGGGGATCCTCGTCGACCGACGGAACCTGCACGCCGACCTCGGGTCGCTGGAGCCGGCGGCGACGGTGGCCGTGGTCGGGAGCCGCCTCGGGGCGGATCCGAGCGGCGTGGCCGAGGTGTTGCGGGCCCAGGCCCGGGGCGGACTACCGATTGTTGAGTGGCACGCGAGTGCGGACGCGGTAGTCTTCCGCGTGGAAGCCGGCGTCGCGGCGGCCCTCGAACGCGAGTTGCACGACGCGCTGATCGGTTCGCCCGGAGATTCGTCCCGATGATGCTCAAACAGGTGTTGAACCCGCCCAACTGGTTCACGTCCGCGAGCCTCTTCTGTGGACTCTACGCGATCATCCTCTCCGGCGAGGCCGAGGGGGACCCGAACCTCTACTACAAGGCCGGGTTGATGATCATCTTCGCCGGCCTGTTCGACATGCTCGACGGCCGGGTGGCCCGGATGACCGGCACCGGCTCGGCGTTCGGGGTGCAGCTGGACTCCCTCGTCGACATCATCAGCTTCGGGGTCGCGCCGGCGTGCCTGGTCTACTTCTGGGGGCTCCAGGAGTACGAGCGCGTCGGCCTCGTGGTGGCGGGGCTGCTCATGCTCGCCGGGGCCTTCCGGCTCGCCCGCTTCAACGTCCAGGCCGACGGCAAGGCCCACAACTGGAGTCAGGGGCTGACCATCACCATGGGCGGCGGCACGGTCGCGGCGCTGGTGATGTGGCACGCCGGCTCGGGCCTGGCCGGCCCCGACAACCCGCTGGTGCTGATCCTCTTCGTACTCGCCGTCGCGTTCCTGATGATCTCCGAGGTCCCCTACCGGACGCTGAAGACGCTGCGGCTCAGCCCCGGGACGCTCGCGGGCGCGGTGGTCGTCGGCGGCATCTGCCTCGCCATCGGCGCGGTGTACGACATCTCGACGGTCCTGGTCGCGTTGGGTCTGGCCCACGTCGGTTCGGGCC
>JAYVAS010000181.1:0-1955 GCA_043750895.1 Pseudomonadota bacterium | reverse complement strand
GAGGCCGGCAACCTTGCCCCAGACGTACCAAAGGCCGAACAGCACGAAGGTGACGTACTTGTGGAGGGACGGATAGTTGAAGCTGTGAGGGTTGAGGTCCCCCGTGCCGAACTTCATCGCCTGAAACGCGATGGTCAGCTCGTCCGGCCGCGCTTCCGCACCGGGCAGACCGAAGTCGACGCCCCAGACACGGAAACCGAACGCCACGCCCACGATGGCCAGCGACCAGAGGAGATCACGACGATGCATGACCGAGACGACTCGCGGAGGAGGGGGGGGCGGGATAACCCCCGAGAAGAGTCGAGAGAAGTGGGCACCTACCGCGTGAGTTCACGTTCCCTCGGCAGCGTCGAGGTCGAGGCTGGAAACTGGCTGGTGGCCCTCGGAGAAGGACTGGCCCGACTGGGAGTCGTTTCGAACATGGACCGCCTGGCGTGCGAGGTCCTCCCCAACGCGACCATCCTCGTCCGAGACGTGCGCCGGGGTGACGGCTACGTGGTGCAGCCCATCGCCGCCGAGATCGCGGCGGCCCTGGAGGAGCAGGAAGACGAGGCCATCGAGTCCCCGCCCGACGGCGGGAGCCGGGCCACGACCTCGGACCTCGTCAGCGCCGTGGACGCCGTCTTGACCGCTCCCGGCCGCGACACGGCCATCCGGCGGGCGCTCGACGGTGCCGTGGCGCTGATCCCCGCCGAGAGCGGCGCGATCATCCTTCAGGACCGGACCGGAGCGCTCTCCTTCGCGGCCGCCATCGGCCCCGAGGCGCACAAGCTCACCGACGTCGTCATCCCGGCGGGCACCGGCGTCGCCGGGTTCTGTGTCTCCCGGTCCACCGGGCTCACGGTCCGCGAACCCTACGCCGACGCGCGCTTCTTCAAGCAGGTGGACAACCTCACCGGCTACCGCACGCGGAGCATCCTCTGCGTGCCCGTCGCGCTGGACCACCGGGTGTTCGGCTGCCTGGAGCTCCTCAACGCCCGCGGCGGCGAGGGCTTCGCCTCCGACCTGCTCAACGACGCCGAGGTCCTCGCCAACGCCCTCGCCGAGCGCCTCGCCTCGCCGGGGGCCATCGGCCGGTAGCCGCTACTGGACGGTGATGCTCTTGACGATGGCGGCCTTCACGTCGGCCCGGAGGCGGTCCTGAAGGCGTGAGTAGAGGCCGAAGTTCTCGGTGGACTCGTCCCCGAACTCCACGACCTTGGAGTCCTGCTCGCGCACGACGTACTTGTAGACCGAGAACTCCACGGTGGCGCCGTCGTCCAGCGTGAACCGCCACAGGTGCCGGTTGCTCACGACGCCCTTCGAGCCGTCCTTGAGCACCACCGCCGCGGTGGTCCGCAGCGTGCACTCGTACATCCACGGCGTGAAGTCGGAGCTGTAGGTGCAGTCCACCTCGTCGGGGAGCTTGCCGGGGGTGACGGTGATGCTCTTCACGTCCTTCCACGGCACCCCCTTCTCGGTGCCGTTGGCCTCGACCATCAGCCGGAGCTTGCCGTCGTCCGAGGTCCAGCCCTCGTCGCCGTAGAAGTCCACCGAGCGCTCGATGCCCTTGACGTGGCCGCCCTTGGTGGAGCCGTCCGCGTAGGCGATGGACACCGTGAGATCGGCGTTGCGGATCGGTTCGGGGGCCGGTGGCGGGGCCTCCTCGACCGGCGCGGGGGCCGCCTCGACGGGCGGGGGCGCCGCTTCGACGGGGGCGGGCACGGGCTTGTTCTTGCCGCCCTTGGCAGCGAGCAGCGTGAGGCAGAGCAGCGGAAGGAGTCGGCGCATCGGGATGTCTCCCAGGGACGCCCTACTAACCGGCGAGCGCGTGTGAATCATCCGTCGACGAGAGACTCTCGAAAGCCAGATCGGGATTCGCCCCCACGAGGGAGGCACCCGCCCGGCCTAGTCCTGAAGCTCCAGCCGCATCGTCATCGTGCAATTGATCGACGTGGGCGTGGCGACCAGCCCGA
>JAYVAS010000180.1:0-1551 GCA_043750895.1 Pseudomonadota bacterium | reverse complement strand
AGCGCGTTCCAGCAGACGCTCGCGGGCTGGGCCACCCCGGCGTGGGACCCAGGCTTGGCGATCGTACCGGATGGGACCGTGCTGGTGGGATGGCAGGAGAGGACCGGCGGTAGCGGGCCCCCAACGTACGCCGTCCAGCTGGGCCGGTTCGACTCGGCTGGCGCAGGGGCCTCTGCGGCGGTGTCCGACCCGGGTTCAAGTGGCCGAGACATCGCGTTCTTCCCCAGCCTCGTGGCCGACGAGGACACCACCCTGGTGGTCTGGGAGGGGAAGACCCCAGGCAATGCCCCGCCCGCGGATGTGGACGGCGCGGTGGGCCGGATGGCGGCGCTCGGCTCGCCGCCCCTCACCACCGCCGACTACGACCGGTTCTACGCGTCCGACAAGACGCGCGACCAGACGCTCACGTGGCCCGGCCTGTGGCGAGGCGCAGACGGCGACGTGCACCTGGCGTGGCTCGAGATCAACAACGCCAAGGATGGCGCTGGAACGTGCGTGGTGCGCTACGCCCAAGGAAGGCTGGGATGACGTTTGCTCTCTTGGTGGTCGCCGGAGTCGTGGGCTGTGTGGACCCGTCCAAGCCGGACCCTGCCGTCGTCACGGACACCGATGCCGACGCGGACACCGATACCGATAGCGACACGGATGCGGACACCGATACCGATACCGATACCCCGACGCCATTCGAGACGGACGACGACGGCGATGGATACAGCGAAGCGCAGGGGGACTGCGACGACGCGAACACCCTTGTGAAGCCAGCGTATCTGTGGGAGACGTGCGGGAACGAGATCGACGACGATTGTAACGGGACCGTGGATGACGGGTGCGGGGCGGGGATGGGTTACCTTTGGAGTATCTATTCCTTCGACATCGGACCGAGCTTCAGCTTCGGGGGGGGGCGCTCCGGCTGGGCGCTTCGGACCGCCGAAGATGCCCTCATCTGCGCGTCCTACCGGGTGCAGGATCTCGTCGGACCCGCGCCGGAGGGATGTCCCAACTGTGAGTGGAGCTTCGAGGTCAAGGGCGGTTCCTACGTGCTCGAGGGGCCTTACTGCGACGAGATCGCGGACACCGCGTCGAGGCTGGACCTCAGGTTGTGGGAGAGCCCCGAGTATACGACCTCGGTCGGCTTCGCGTGGACCGGATACGGCTACGCCGGCGCGCCGACGGAGGAGATCCTTTGGGTCTGGTCGGAGGGCCTTCAGATTTGGGGGTCCACCGGGTACGACATGGACCGCTACGGAATTGACGGGGCGTACGTGGACGGGAATCGATACGGCACTGGGGAGCCGTGGGGCTACGCCTATGAGTACACCCCCCCGGATTGACGTGCGGATTGGTCATGCGTCCGCGACGAGGTCCCCGGCACGGCGCCGCGGGCTGGGAGCGTTGCGTGTCGGGTGATGGCGTCCAGTTTGAGCGCGACCTGTTGCAGGTCACCGACGCGGTGGCGGTGTGGCTGGAGACCAACGACGCCAAGGACGACAAGTTGGACACCTCGCGCACGCTACACGAGTACCCCGTCATCGCCGACGTCGACCTGGACGG
>JAYVAS010000179.1:0-7049 GCA_043750895.1 Pseudomonadota bacterium | reverse complement strand
CATCGCGCCCCTCCCGCCCCACAAGCGGCCCGTGAACACGGTCTTCCAACATTACGCCCTCTTCCCGCACATGACCGTGGCCGAGAACGTCGCGTACGGGCTTCGGCGCGCCGGGGTGGCCGATGCCGAGGTCAAGACGCGCGTCGCGGAGGCCCTCGTCGGGGTCCGCCTCGAATCCTTCGCGGCCCGGCCGCCGACGCAGCTCTCCGGAGGCCAGAAACAGCGGGTCTCGCTCGCCCGGGCGCTGGTGCTCCGGCCGCGGGTCCTGCTGCTCGACGAACCCCTCGGGGCTCTGGACCACCAGCTTCGCCTGGAGATGCAGGTCGAGCTGAAGCACATCCAGAAGGCGGCCGGGATCACGTTCGTCTTCGTCACCCACGACCAGCCCGAAGCGCTGACGATGTCGGACCGCATCGCGGTCCTCTCCCAGGGGCGGATCGAGCAGCTCGGCACCGCGTGGGAGGTCTACGAGCGGCCGGCGACCGAATTCGTCGCCCGCTTCATGGGCGCGTCGAACCTCCTCCCGGGCCGCGTGGTGGAGGTCGCGGGCGGGCGCGTCCGCATCGCCCTCGTCGAGGGCCCCACCTGCTGGTTCCCGGCGCCCATCGCCGCCGTCGGCGTGGGGAACACGGTGAAGGTCATGCTTCGCCCCGAACGCCTGACGATGGGCGAGCAGGCCCCGGCCGGTCCGGATTGGCAGGTGTGGCCCGTCGTGGTGACCGAGCGCATCTACCAGGGGTCGGTCACCCGGTGGACGGTGAAGGGCCTGGGCGACGACACGCTCGAGGTCACCGGCACCGGCGACCGCGCCCTCCCCCCCCACGCACTCCCCGCCGGCGCCCCAGGGATGCTGGCCTGGCCCACCGGGGCCGGCGTCGTGCTGGTGTCGGCCCCATGAAGAACCCCGTCGGGCGCGCGCCGAGCTGGCTCGTCTGGCCCACGCTCGTGCTGCTCTTCGTCGGCATCGTCGTGCCGATGGGGATGATCTTCGTGGACTCCTTCCGCACCCGCGGCACCTACGGCGGCTTCGCCCCCATCGACGACCTCGGCACCTACCTCCTCAGCGGCGACTTCCTCGCCAACTACATCCGCGCCTTCCAGGGCGTCTACCTCAAGATCATCTGGCGCTCGTTGTGGATGGCGTCGGTCACCACGATGGCCTGCCTCCTGTGCGCCTACCCGCTCGCCTACTGGATGGTCATGCGGGTGACCCCGCGCTGGCGCTCCATCGCGGTGCTCGGGGTGGTCGTGCCGTTCTGGACCTCCTTCGTGGTCCGCACCTTCGCGTGGGTCTGGGTGCTTCGCACCGAGGGCCTGATCAACGCCTCCCTGATGGGCCTGGGCATCATCGACCAGCCGCTCCCGCTGCTCTACAACGAGGGCGCCGTGCTCCTCGGCCTGCTGTACGCGGAGCTCCCCTTCATGGTCCTGCCCATCTACGCGTCCCTGGAGCGCCTCGACCGCTCGCTGCTCGAGGCCTCAGCCGACCTCGGCGCGTCCGGATGGGAGACCTTCTGGAAGATCACCTGGCCGCTGACGCTTCCCGGGGTGGCCGCCGGAACGGTGTTGGTCTTCGTGCCCTCGGTCGGCCAGTTCCTCATCTCGGACATGCTGGGCGGCGCGAAGTCGATGTTGATGGGCAACCTCATCCAGAACCAGTTCTTCGGAGGCAAGAACGCGCCCTTCGGGTTCGCCCTCGCCTTCGTGCTCACCGCGGTGGTGTTCCTCCTGCTCTACCTGCAGCCCAAGCTCTTCAAGGGCGCATCGCGGGAGGACCTCCTATGAAGCCCCGCGCGTCGTTCCTCGGCGCCTACAGCGCCTGCATGTACGTCTTCCTGTACGCGCCGATCCTCGTGCTCATCGTGTTCTCGTTCAACACCGCCGAACAGACCGCGACCTGGGGTGGGCTCACCCTGAAATGGTACGCGAAGCTCTGGCACAACGACGCGATCTGGGAGGCCGCCTGGGTGAGCGCGCGCGTCGCGGTGGCGACCACCGCCGCGGCGACCATCCTGGGCACGGCCGCCGCCCTCGGGCTGCGCTTCGCGCGTCCGTCGATGCTGCGCCTCTCCCAACCGCTGATCCTCCTCCCCATCGTGCTCCCGGAGATCGTGATGGCGGTCTCCCTGCTCGGCCTCTTCGGAGCCCTGGGCATCGAGCTGGACTTCTGGACGGTGTGGTTCGCCCACGTGCTCTTCAGCACCTCCTACGTCATCGTGGTGGTCCGGGCCCGGTTGGGGTCGATGGACACCACGCTCGAAGAAGCCGCCGCCGACCTGGGCGCGACCCCGTGGGTGACGTTCTGGACCGTCACCCTGCCCCAGCTGGCGCCCGCCGTCATCTCCGGGGCGCTCCTCGTCGTCACCCTCTCCATCGACGACTACCTGATCACGAGCTTCGTCAGCGGGGTCGGCAACACCACCCTCCCGCTCGAGATCTACGCGATGGTCCGGAAGAAGGTGTCCCCCGAGATCAACGCGATCTGCACGCTGCTGTTGCTGTTCACCACCGTGATGATCGCCCTCGCGTGGCTCGTGGAGCGGCAATCGTCGAACACCAGAGTTACGAAGTCCACTTCCTGAGGTCTCCCATGACGCGCTCCCTTCCGATGCTCCCGCTCCTGCTCGCGGCCTGCTCAGGCGATGCCCCCAAGCAGGACGCCAAAGCCCCCCCGCCGCCCCCGGCCGCGACCGAACTCAACGTGTACATCTGGACCAACTACCACTCGGACGCGATGGTCAAGCGCTTCGAGGCGGAGAACAACGCCAAGGTCAACATCGACACCTACGACAACAACGAGGTGATCGAGCAGAAGCTCCAGTCGGGCGCGGCTCCCTACGACATCATCGTGCCCACCGACTACATGATCACCACCCTCCAGAAGCAGGATCTCCTCCTCCCGCTGGACGCCGCGGCGCTCTCCAACCTCAAGAACATCGACCCCCAGCTGGACCGCCTCACCAAGCCGGGAGAGGTCCGCTACTCGGTCCCCTACCTGTGGGGCACCACCGGCTACGCCTACCGGACCGACAAAATCAGCGAGCCGCTCACCTCCTGGAGCGCGGTCTTCGACCCCAAGTACAAGGGCAAGATCGTCATGCTGGACGACATCCGTGAGGCGTTCGGCGCGGCCCTCCGACTCGACGGCAAGTCGATGAACAGCACCGACGAGACGGCGCTCGCCACCGCGAAGTCCAAGCTCATCGCCCAGAAGAAGCTCCTGCTCGCGTACGACTCGTCGGACTTCGCCGGGAAGGTGCAGGCGGGAGACGGCTGGGTGGTCCAGGGCTACTCGGGCGAGCTGGCGCGCGTGGCGCGGGAGTCCGGTGGCACGATCAAGTACGTCGTCCCGGTCGAGGGCGGCACCCTCGCAATCGACAATCTCGCCATCCCCAAGGCCGCGAAGCACCCCGACCTCGCGCTGAAGTTCATCAACTTCATGATGGACGCGGATGTGGCCGCGGATACCACAAACGTCACGGGCTACGCCACCGCGAACGCCGCGGCGAAGCCGAAGATCAAGCCGGAGTTGCTCAACGACCCCGGGGTGTACCCCCCCGCCGACGTCCTCGCTCATTGCGAGGCCAGCATCGACATGGGCGACAAGACGCCGGTGATCGACGCGATGTGGACGGAAGTGAAGGCCGAATAGCCAAAAGTCAGCATGGCTGACCAACGCTTGACAGACCACCGCCCACCGGCGACAATTCTCTGGCGTGACCACCCGGCGCGCCAGGACACCACGTGCCCCGAATCGACCCGCGCGTCTCCCTCCTCGCGTTGGCGCTGCCCCTCCCCGCCCTCGCCGCCGACTATCGCAACGTCCTGATCATCATCGCCGACGACGTCGGCGTGGACAAGGTGGGCGCCTACGCGGGGGACGTGTCCAACCCGACCGAGACCCGCCCGGCCACGCCCAACCTCGACGTCATGAGCGCGGCCGGCGTCCGGTTCACCGACGCCTGGGCGTCCCCGACGTGCTCCCCGACGCGCGCGCTGGTGATGACCGGCCAAGCCTCCTACCGGAACGGTATCGGCGAGGCGATCCTCGAAGCCAGCGCCGCGCGGATGAGCAAGACGCCCGACACGCTCCAGCAGCTCGCGAAGGACTCCGGGCTGCAGACCGGCATGTTCGGCAAGTGGCACCTCGGCGAGTCCTCGTCCACCCCGGACGCGGCGTTGACGCGCCCCATCAACCTCGCGGACTACCCCATCCAGACGGGGTTCACCTACTTCGCGGGGAACACGGACGGGGCCATCGGGTCGTACACCAACTGGCTCTACATGAAGTCGGTCCCGAAGGCCTCGCGCAGCTCCGGGTACGAGACCTCCGCCACGACGAACACCACGGTCAGCGTGACCAACCAGACCACCCTCGACGCTACCGCGTGGATGGCCGCGCGGGCCGCGGCCGGGGAGCGGTACCTCGCCGTCGTCAGCTACAACCTCAGCCACAGCGTCCTCGGCTCCTGGGCAGACCCCGCCGCCTCCTGCGGGTACACCGGCTCCGGCTCGGAGACCGACCAGTTCGACTTCAGCGTCGAATGCCTCGACACCGAGCTCGCCGAGCTGATCGCCGGGACCCCAGACCTGGACAACACGCTCGTCGTGTTCCTGGGGGACAACGGTACCGAGCGCGAGGTGGACGAGGGGAGCTTCGACAACGCCACCTCCGGGCGCGGCAAGGGCACCCCCTACGAGACCGGGGTGCGCGTCCCCCTCTTGATCGTCGACGGCGCCGCCCTCGACGACACCGTGGACAACGGCGGCGTGCTCCCGTCCACGGGCACCTACCCCATCGACGCCGGCACCGAGGTGAACGACCCCAGCAGCGTGGTGGACCTCTACGCCACCGTCGCCGACCTGCTGGAGCTGAGCGCGTCCGACTGCACCGTCGGCACCACCTGCGCCCAGGACTCCCTCACGATGCGCTCGGTCCTCACCGGCGGCGCGCCCATCCGCGACCACGTCTGGACCGAGCAGTACGATCGGTCGGGCAGCACCTACACCGGCACCGGCGCGTTGCGCGTCGGTGACATGAAGCTCCTGATGACGGTGACGGAGGCCACCCAGTGTCTGTCCTACGAGATGTACGACCTCGCGGCCGACCGCTTCGAGGCCACCGATCTCCTGGACGACCCGGACTACGCCATCGAGCAGGCCGAGCTCTTCGACTACCTGGACGTCGAAGCCGCCGCGGCGAGCGCGTTCGCCACCGACTGGCTCAACTACCCGGACTGCGCCCGCTGTGCCGCCGAAGAGACCTGGTACGACGGCGTGGATCAGGACTGCGACGAGGGCTCGGACTACGACCAGGACGGGGACGGGCTCGACGCCAGCGCCTACGGGGGCACCGACTGCGACGACACCAACGCCTCCATCAACCCCGGCGCCACCGACGCCTGGTACGACGGCGTGGACGCCAACTGCGACGGCGCCGACGACGACGATCAAGACGGGGATGGCTTCGGCGCGAGCGCGTTTGGCGGCACCGACTGCGACGACACCGACGCCGCCATCCACCCCGGCGCCGCGGATTCCCCCCTGGACGGCATCGACACCGACTGCGACGGCGCCGCCGAGACCGCCGGAGACGGCGACGGCGACGGCGTCGTGTCCATCAGCGGGGGCGGCACCGACTGCGACGACTCCGACCCCGCCATCTACCCGGGCGCCTTCGACTTCTGGTACGACGGCGTGGACGCCAACTGCGACGGCGCCGACGACTACGACCAGGACGCCGACGGCTACCCCTCGTCCAGCTACGGCGGCACCGATTGCAACGACACCAGCGCCAGCATCAAGCCCGGCGCCACCGACACCTGGTACGACGGTGTGGACAGCAACTGCGACGGCGCCAACGACTACGACAAGGACACCGACGGCTACCCCTCGTCCAGCTACGGCGGCACCGACTGCAACGACGACCGGCGCACCGTCAACCCGGGCGTCCGGGAGACCTGGTACGATGGCCTTGACAGCAATTGCGACGGCCGCAACGACTACGACAAAGACAACGACGGTTACCCGTCCTCCAGCTACGGCGGCACCGACTGTAACGACAACAATCGGGCGGTGTACCCGGGTCGAGGCTGCTGATTCGCGGCGCAGCCCCTCCGGGCGGCGTCAGATTTACTACGGTACTTCGCCGCCGATTTGCGTGACCTCGTTCGAGAACCCGAGGGCCACGCCGAGCTCGAACGCCGCCTGCCAGACGACCTCCTGGTCCGGCGTGACCTCGGTGATCTCGGCTTCGCTGCCCCACCCGATATAGTAGTTGCCACTTTCCAAAACCTGGACATCGCCCAACAGTTGGCTGGTGTATGTCCCGCCGTAGTCGTAGTTCCACACCGTCGAGACCGTGCCGGCCGCGGCGTCGATACGAACCCGTCGCACCTCGGACGGCGCGGTGCCGCCGGGGCCGTTGTCGAACACGACGTACTCGTCGTTCCCCACCGGCTTGAACCCGTGCTGGTGCGTCCAGGGGGCATCGGCATCGGCGAAGGTGAGCGTGGCGTCGATCCCCTCCCCCGCCACCCATTCCGTCACGCCCGCACCCTCACCCCCGCCGTTCCGGGCGAAGCGGACGACCGAGGAGGTCGTGTGGGCGGAGTAGTAGTAGGCGTCCTCGGACGCGTCGTAGGCAACGCCGTTCCCGTGGGTCCAGTCGCAGCCTTGCGGGTAGAACTCGGGCTCACAGGTCAGGGGGAGGTTCATCTCCAGGTGGTCCCAGGTGGACCACACCGCCGTCGGGTTGCTCCCATCGGGCTGCACCTCGACGATCGCGTCCCCCACGATGGCCGTGCCCCCGACCTCCCGGATGTCCGCCGCCACGAATGCGTAGCTGCCGTCCTCCATCACGAAGAAGTCATGGTGACCCCACTCCGCCCGGGCCTCCAACACCGTCTCGCCACACCAGTCTTTTCGGACGATCTTTCCGATGTCCGTCTCGCGGGTGTAGTCCTGGAGCAGGTAGCTGATGCCGGAGCCGTCGGCGTTCATGCGCGCCTGGCTGGCCGTGTAGGGGGACTCGAAGATGTCCCACCAGA
>JAYVAS010000178.1:0-4213 GCA_043750895.1 Pseudomonadota bacterium | reverse complement strand
CCCGGGGAGCTCGCGGCAGATGCCGAAGATCGCCCGGGAGTGCCAGGTGAGCACCTCCCGGCCGGCTTTGTGCTCCACCAGCAGGATGCTGTCGAGGTCGGCCGGGACCTCGGTGTGGCGTGCGAGGATCTCACGGGCGGTCTCGCCCTGGAGGGCGGCGAAGCGGAAGACGGCGGCGCGATCGTGGACCAGGGTCCACTGGACCGAGGCGTCGCAAAAGCCGCACAGGCCGTCGTAGAGGATGATCGGTCCTTCGGGGGCAGGGACGGGGGAGACCGCAATCACCGCATGAATCTACACGCGGAACGGGTCTGCGCCTACCCCGCCGGAAAGCACGGGATGCGCGCGCCGTCCGGCGCCGGTTGGGGCGTACATCCGGTCGTGTAGCGGGTGCGCATGCTCGCCGCGTTTCTCCCGGTGGCGCGAAAGAGATCGGTCAGCGTCGCCGCGGAGTAGGCCTCGGCCGCATCCTCGGGCACGCCCCCACCCAGGTCCGCGCGCGCCTGATAAACGCCTAGTGTGTTGTTTGCGTCGACCGAGACGAGCAGCCAACTTCCCTGGTTGACCGGGGTCATCACCGCGGCGTCCCAGCGTTCGGCACCAACCGGCGCGCGCGCTTTGGGCAGCCAGTCGGCGGCGAGGGTCCACGCCCGTTCCCATGCGCCGTGCGCGGCGAGGGTGGCGTTGTTGGTCGAGTGGAGCACCCAGTGCCGATCTGCGATGGGCCAGGGCAGATCGAGGAGCTGATACAACCACTTCTCGCTGGCCCACGCGCCCTGGAGAGGGATCTGGGTGAGTCCGCTGACGGCGTCAATCGGGTGGTCGTCGGTGACCGCCAGCCATGCTTCGGCCAGGGTGCAGGGGAGCAGTCCGACCCCCATCACCCCGGCGGACTGGCGCACGCGCGCCACCTTGCCCGCGGCGACGGCGTCCCAGGAAACGCGGAGAGCGCCGGGGGGGAACACGGCATGTTCCTCCACGGCGCTCTCGATGCCGGCCCAACGTGCGGTCAGCGCTTCGGCGTCCACCCGCTATTCGACGGGGGGGGCCACGACGGGTTCGTTGGAGAACGCGTCGCCCGCAGCGTCGGTGGCACCCGGGAGAGTCACGAACTTGACCTTCGCCCACCCGGCCATGTTGGCCGAGGTGAGAATCCGGCGGACGAGGCGGAAATCCGTCTTCACGTCGGCCTGGACGATCAGGTAGCCCTTGTAGGGCTGGGTCGGGTCACGACCTTCGATCTTCTCGCGGAACTCGCGCTGCTTGGTGAGGCGATCGACCATGCCCGGGATGGGAATGTCGAGCTCGGTGCCCATCTCGGCTTCGGGGATGGGGAAGTTGTCGAGGAGCAACAACCCTTCGTTGTTCACCATCACGACCGTACCGGGCTCTTCGAGCGGCGTACCTGCCACCGACGTCGGAACCTTGATGCGGTCGTTCATCGTGACCTGACCCGAAGCCGTGAACAGCTGGATCAAGAAGATGACGAGAATGGTGAACATGTCGACCATGGCCGTGAGGTTCAAGCTCACGAACCCGTTCTTCTTCCCGCCCGAGAGCGGGGAAGTGCGAAGGCGGCCGATGGGTGGGTACGCCGGACGACGGCCCGGAGTGATGACGGACATTGGCTAGCCTCCTGCCGCGGGTGCGGCAGCCGGGGGGAGATCCGGAGTGGCAGATGCGGGACCGCCGGCAAGGAGCGTCTTGGGGTACCCGATTTCGCGGGTGAGATCGAGGACCTTCATCATCTCTTCGTAGGGCAGGCCGTCGTCGGTGTTGATGACGACCATGTCATCCGTAGGGAAGGTTTCGTGGTCCTTCAGGATCAGCTCCTTGAGCTTCTTGTAGTCGTAGGTCTCGCCGACCTTCGGGATGTTCGTGCCTTCTTCCACCTTACGGCAGATGAACGTACCGTCGGCGCGGACGTGAATCGTCAGCGGCGGCGGCGGAGGCGGAACCGGGATTTCCACGTTGGGATCCGGAGGCGCCACGTTCTGCTCGACATCCAGCGAAGCGATCTGCGTCCACACCGCGGCCATCATCAGGAAGGCAATGAGGCACGACATGAAGTCGATGAAGGGGACCAGGTTGAGGTCCACCATCATGCTCTTGCCGCGGCCCTTGCCGCCTTCGACTGAGACGCCCATGGCTCAGACCACCGCGGCCGCGCCGCCCTCGGCCTTGGCGGCACGGTTCGAGAGGACGAAGTTGATCTCGGCGACGATCGCCTCGTTGATGCCTTCCATGATGTGCTGGGTCCGGGCCTGGACCACGGCGTAGATCATGAGGACGGGGACGGCGACGCCGAGCCCGTAGGCGGTGCAGTGCATGGCCTCGGAGATGCCGGCCGAGAGCAGGGTGGCCTTCTGGGAGGGGTCGACGTTCGCGACCGCGCCGAAGGTCTTGATGAGCCCGGAGATGGTCCCGAGGAGCGCGGCGAGGGTCGACGCGTTCGAGAGCACCGCGAGGTAGCCGGTGCGGGCTTCGATCTTCGGGACTTCGCTGAGCGAAGCCTGATCGAGGGCCGCCTGGATCTCCTTGTCGGGGCGGTGGGCCTTGAGGAGGCCGGCGCGCAGGATACGGGCGATCGGCCCCTGCTTCTGGCTGGAGAGCCAGCGGATCGCGGCCTGGATGTCGCCACGCATGATGTTCTGGTTGAGCCCGGTGAGCAGGGCGTGCTTGTTCTCAGCGGAGTCGAGCCAGAGGACCTTCACCCGCTCGAGGGTGATGGCGATGGACGCGATGAGGCAGAAAGAGACCAGGTGCATGCCCCAGCCGCCTTCCTTGTAGAACTTGACGGCTTCTTGAAGGAACTCCACGAAAACTCCTGGGGGCGGCTGAGCGCCCAATGGCGGGTGAAATCCGAGCGGACGGTTTGTACCAGAAGGTTGGCCCAGGTTCCATACAACCCCTGTCAGGAGTTGGTGAACCAGGGGTCGCCTTGGGGCCGGCTGCCCTCGATCAGCAGCATAGCGCGGGCGTGATTCGACATGTGACGGAAGGATCGGGGGGGTATGGTGAATTCCTCGTCAACGGGGTCACACGTTCGGGGCGGGCAGCGGCACCGGCGTCGTTTCGGCTCCGGGCGGCGGTCCGATGGGGGGCGCGTCCTGGCCCGGACGCTTCGTCGTGACAACGCTTGACACCGAGGCACGCCGGGCGATAAGCCACTTACTCACGCTCGAATCTGCTGGAGTGCCCCATGTCCCGACTCGTCTTGCTCGTCCTGTTGGCTGGCTGCGCGGGGGGCGAAGCTCCCGTGGAAAAGAAGGTGGAAGCCGGTCCCACGTGCGGCGTGTCGGTGGCAAAGCTCGGTGGTACCTCATGGATCTACCTGAAGCCCACCCCAGAGGGCGACAAGCTCACGCCGCTCACCCGGGTGCGCTTCCGCGACGAGGGGGGGGCGCTGAAGGCCGACTACTCGGCGAGCTCGCTCTCCGCCATGTACCCCTACGAGTGCACGGTCACCGGGAAGATCGCGGATTGTTGGGAAGCGGATCACCACGCGAAGGAGTGGTGCAGGGCCTGGGCCGCCACCCACGGCGGCACGTGTGACCCGGCGGCGCTCTCAGCCCTCCCGAACGTGGCGGCGACCGCGGAAGAGCTCGAGAAGGTCCGGCCCGAGGTCGAGAAGGAGTTCAAGGGCATGAAGGGGGAGGAGCTTCGTCAGACGAACCTCGCCTACAACAGCCCCAACAACAAGATCCGCGGGCACTTCCAAGTGGCGGTGAACGCCGCCACCTGCAACATCACCCTGGTGGACCGGTACATCACCCTGGTCGACGGGAAGGTCAACGAGTTCGAGAACCAGATTGGTGCGGCCACCTTCGTCGAGACCAAGGAGCCCTACCTCTGGGAGAAGTGCGACGACCTGGAGGCGGCGCGTGCGGTGGTGCCCGAAGGCGCCACGGCGCGGGCCTATCCCGCGGGTACCTACACCTTCGAGTCGACGCTCCCCGTCGGTGCCAAGGCGGACCCGGCCTGTACCTACGAGGCGGACATCTGGAAGAATTGGCTGCCGATGACCCAGGGCGTCGCGGCGACCGCGAAGGACAAGACCATGGCGTGGTCGATCCAGGTCCCGCTCACCGAGAAGGGCCCCACCGTGATCGATTTCGACCGGTACAAGGTCTGCAACGGCAACAAGGAGCGCATCGGGCTCTCCTGCGCCAAGCTCCACATCGAGTAGTCGGCGGGGGTCCTCAGCCGTCCC
>JAYVAS010000177.1:0-7757 GCA_043750895.1 Pseudomonadota bacterium | reverse complement strand
AGGTCCGCGAGATCACCGACGAGCTCGACGCGGTGGGCAACACCACCGCCGCCATCGGCAAGGGCTTCGCGATCGGCTCCGCCACGCTCACCGTCGTCGCCCTCTTCTCGGCCTACAGCCTCGAAGTCGGCCACGCCCGCGAGCTCGCGAACCTGGCCCCGATGAACCTCGCCCTCGACAACCCGGAGATCCTCATCGGCATCCTGGTCGGCGCGGTCATGCCCTTTGTGGTCGCGGCCTCGACCATGCTCGCGGTCGGCAAGGCCGCCGGTGCGATCGTCAACGAGATCAAGCGCCAGTTCGACACCATCCCCGGTCTGCGCGAAGGGACGGCCGAGCCCCAGCCCAAGGCGATCGTGGACATCGCCACCGCGGCGGCGCTCTCGCACATGATCCTGCCGGGTTGTGTGGCGGTGCTCGGTCCGGTGGTGGTCGGCTTCCTCCTCGGGCCCGCGTCGCTCGCCGGCACCCTCGCCGGTGCGCTCGCGGTCGGCGCGTCCATGTCGCTGTTCATGGCCAACGCCGGCGGCTCCTGGGACAACGCGAAGAAGTTCATCGAGAAGGGCGGCCTCCCCGGTCACCCCAAGCGCTCGGACACCCACAAGGCCGCCGTCATCGGGGACACCGTGGGCGACCCCTTCAAGGACACCTCGGGCCCCGGCGTCGCCATCCTCATCAAGGTGATGAGCGTCGTGTCGCTCCTCATCGCGCCCCTGGTCGCCACCTCGGGCGGGTAGCGCCCCCCGGCGCTTCGGCACGGCCCTCGGCGCGCACGCGTCGGGGGCCTTCTGCTTTCAGGACGCGCGCAAGCCCGGCGCTTCCCGGCCCATCGCGCGCACGTACTCGTCGTAGCTTCCGGAGTAGACCCGCGGCCCGGCCGGCTCCAGGTCCACCACTCGGGTGGCCAGCCCGCGCAGGAAGCTGCGGTCGTGGGAGACGAACACGATGGTGCCCTCGTACTCCTGGAGCGCCGCCACCAGCGCCCGCTTGGTGGTGAGGTCCAGGTGGTTGGTGGGCTCGTCCAACACCAGCAGGTTGGGCGCGTCGTAGAGCATCTTGGCCAGCGCGAGGCGGGACTTCTCCCCGCCTGAGAGCACGTGGATGGGCTTCTCCACGTCGTCGCCCGAGAAACCGAAGGCCCCGGCCAGGCTCAACAGTGTGCCCATCCCCGCCCGCGGCGCGTGGGCCTCGAGCTCCTCGATGACGCTGTTGTCCCCGTCGAGCTGCTCCATCTGGTGCTGGGCGAAGTAGCCCAGGCTCACCGCGGCGCCGATCACCACGTCTCCGCTGTCGGGCGGGAGCACCCCGGCCATCATCTTGAGCAGGGTGGTCTTGCCGGCGCCGTTTTCGCCCATGATCGCCCAGCGTTCCCCGCGGCGGACGGTCAGCTCCACGCCGCGGTGCACCACCCGGTCGCCGTACCGCTTGACCACCTTCTTGAGCGCGATCACGTCGTTGCCGCTGCGATCGGCCTTCCGGAACGCGAAGCGGCGCTCGACGAAGCGCTTGGGGGGCTCGATCTTCACGATCTTCTCGACCTTCTTGGCGCGGCTCTGCACCTGGGAGGCCTTGCTGGGCTGCTTCTTGAACCGCTCGATGAAGCGCAGCTCCTTGGCCAGCATCGCCTGCTGCTTCTCGTACTCGGCTTCCCGCTGCGCCGCGTCGAGCGCCCGCGCGGCCTCGTAGGCATCGTAGTTGCCGGAGTAGGAGCGGATCTTCCCGCCGTCGATCTCGACCACGCGGCGCACGACCCGGTTCAACACGTCCCGGTCGTGGCAGGTCATCAGCAGCGCGCCCGGGTACTCCCGCAGCCACGCCTCCAACCAGAGGATGGACTCGATGTCCAGGTAGTTGGTGGGCTCGTCGAGGAGGAGCAGCTCGGGGCGCATCAGCAGCATGCGCGCGAGCTGCACCCGCATCCGCCACCCGCCGGAGAGCGCGCCGATACGGCCGTCCATCTCGGCCTGGGAGAAGCCGAGCCCGGCCAGGATCGCGTGGGCGCGGGCGTCCAGATCGTAGCCCCCGCCGGCGGCGAACCGGCCCTGCACCTCGCCGTAGCGCTCGAGGACGGCGTCGTAGTCGGGGTCGTCGACGTCGCCCAGTCGTCCTTCGAGGACCGCCAGCTCCTCGCCCAGCGCGGCCACGTCCCCCGCGCCGGCCACCGTCTCGGCCAGCACGCTGCGGTCCTTCCACTCCGCGAAGTCCTGCCGGAAGTAGCCGATGGTGAGCCGACGGGGCCGCTCGACGCCGCCCTCGTCGGGCCGCTCCTCGCCGAGGATCATCCGAAACACCGTGGTCTTGCCCGCGCCGTTGGGGCCGACCAGCCCGACCTTCTCGCCGGGGTTGATCTTCAGCGAGGCGTCGAGGAACACCACCTGGGCGCCGTACTGGAGGGTGATGTTGGAGAGCTCGATCACGTCGTGTCCGGGGAGGGCGGCGGTCTAACTCCGCCCGGCGTCCCCGCGGCGGGGCTACGTGTAGTCCATGACCTTCTTGCGCACGAACGGGCCCTTCGGGCTGCCCTGTATGGTAGGACTTCCATCCACTGCGCTGTGGTCCACTCTGGTGCTGGTCGCCTGCGCTGCGTCGGCGCCTGGCGACCCGGACGAGGCCGAACCCGCGGAGTGCAGCGCTCAACCCGGGGTGTCGCCCGTGTACCAGAGTTGGCCCCCGCCGAACCCGGGCCGGGGCGGTGCCCGCTACGATCCGTCGATGGCCGGTTGCACGCTGACCGACGTCACGGGGAAGGGCGGCGGAACCCTGACGATGGGCTACGACGAGGCCGGAAGGCTCCAGTTCCAGTTCGACCGGCGCAACGGGTACCTTTGGCGGGCCGTATGGGACGGGAACTGCATGACCCAGGAGACGATCGTGGGGTCTTACTCGACGATGCGGACCTGCGACGAGAATGGCCATACAACCGACTGGGAGTCCGTCCGCTGGGCCCTTGACGGGGGGGAGGACAGCGTCTCGAGCGGGACGGTCGAGAACTGCTATGACGATGAAGGAAACTGGCTCGGCGCCTCGGGCGGGGGCCTGGACCGGAAGTTCCGCTTCGATGCCGGTGAACTGCTCGAAGTCGAGAGTTGGAGTGGCTACTACGGCGAAACGGAGCGATGGGAGTGGGTCGACGGCCACCCGGTGAGGTACATCACCTCCGCGGCCCGAGGGGAACTGCTCTGGACCTGGGAGGGGGACCGTGTGATCGAGGCCGTGTCCGACTTCAGGGTCAACGACCCCTACAGCGGGTGGCGCAGCCGGGAGTACTGGACGTGGGGGTACGCGACGGATGCAGCGCGCCCGACCCGCGCCCACGGGCAGATTGAGGATCACCGCTACGCTTGGCTCTGTGGCGACGCGCTGACTCCGGATTGACCCCCGAGGACGCCGACGCGCCTGTCCGAGTCGCGACTGTGACGATGCGGACCCGTCGGCGGGGCTGCCGTAGCGCGACCCACTCCCCCCGGTGGCCGCCCCCGTCCTCCTTCGGTACACTCCCTTCGTGCTCTTCCTATGGCTCGCCTGCGCCGGCACGAACCCCGGCGACGACGCATCCGCCCCCGCGGTGGACACGGACACGCCGGTCTGCGCCGAGGGCGAGGTGGCCGACGGCGCCGCCTGCGTCCCTGCCGCTTGCGGTACTGGCCCGTTCGGGGCGGCGGTCGCCGACGCCTACGTGGATCCAGGTGCCGCGGCGGGCGGGGACGGATCCCTGTCTGCGCCCTTTCGCTCGCTCGCGGACGCGCTGGAGGGTGACGCCCCGACGCTGGCCCTCGCCGCCGGCGAACACGTAGGTCCCTTCGTCCTCAACCCGCGCGACGGTCGCGCCCTGGTCGGTCGGTGCGCCGATCTGGTGCGCCTCGTGGCCACGGACGACAGCACGGTGCTCTCGCTGGGGCGGGGAGCGTTCAGCCTGAGCGGCCTCACCGTGGCGCCCGGGGGCGGCTACGGCATCCAGGTAGACAGCGGCGCCACCGTCGACGCGACCGATCTCACCGTCACCGGCGCGCGCGGGGCGGGGGTCTCCGTGTACGACGCGGCCTTCTCCGCCACCCACCTCACCGTCGAGGGCACCGACGCCCTCGGGAGCGCCGACGACGGCTTCGGGGTGGAGGTGGCCTACGCCTACGTGGCCCTGACCGATCCAATCCTCCGGGAAAACCGGCTCGCGCAGGTGTTGGTCTACGGGACGGGGTCGCTCCAGGTGGACGGGGGGACCATCGACGACGCGGTGGCGGGCGAGGACGGCTTCGGAGCCGCGCTTCGGGTCGAACGCGGCGGGTCGGCCGCCGTGCGGGGGACGAGCGTCACCGGGTCGGTCGGCTACGCGGTGATGGTCGACGGCGCCGCCTCCGTCGTCACGCTCTCCGACGTCACCGTGTCGGATGTCACCGACGCGGACGGTGAAGCGGTGGGGGTGCTCGCCGGGGGTGGGGCGACGATCGTGATGGAGGGCGGCGCGGTCGCCCGCGTGGCCGGCGCGGGGATCGGCGCCACCGACGGGTCCTCGGTCGACGTCGAGGGCGTCTCGGTCACCGAGGCCGCCCACGTGAACAGCACGGGTCTACTGGCGTTCACCGATGCGCTGATCACCTGCGTGGACTGTCGCGTGAGCGGCCAGCAGGTCGCCGGGGTGTGGGCCGACTCGGGCGGCCAGGTTCGGCTCACCGGGGGCGAGGTCGCTGAGATCGGTCCCCTCGCCGGATCACCCGGGCTCCAGGTCATGGGCGAGGCGGTGGTCGAGGCGACGGGAGTGACCATCCGTGGGACCTCCGGTCCGGGGGCGCGCGCCGATGACGGCGGCACGCTGCGCCTGTACGACTGCGTGTTCGACGAGAACGTCGGCGCGGGGGTGGTGGCGCTGGGCGGCAGCACGGCCGTGGTCGAGGACTGCGCCATCTCCGCGACGGCGGTGGCGGCACCGGTCACCTACAGCTTCGGGGTGATCGCCATCGACGCCACGGTGAACGTTCGTCGGACTTCCATCGACGACGTCACCGGCAGCGGCGTGGCGGCCGACGGCTCCGACGTCACGCTGGACACCGTCACGGTGGTGGGCTCCGACGCGGCGAGCGACGGGCTCGGGGGCTACGGCATGGAGTTCATCGGCGGTGAGGCCACGGTCACCGACAGCAGCGTCTCGGACCTCCTCGGACTCGGCCTCCTGGCCTCCGACGGCGCCGTGGTCCACGTCTCGCGGTCCACGGTGGAGCGCGTCGTCGCCAACCCGTCGATGCGCTCGGGCCCCGGGGTCGCGGCCCAGCTCGGCGGGTGGATCACCCTCGAGGACGCGGTGGTCCGGGAGTGCTCGCCGGGTCTGCTCACGCTGGACGGCGGGCGTATCGACGCGACCGCCACCACGGCGGAGGGGAATGGCTTCGCGGGCGTGATCGTCGCCGGCGGCGTCGTCTCGCTGGTCGACAGCACCGTCGTGGACGGCGTGGTCGACCCGTCGACCGGGGGCGGGGTGGGGGTCTACGTCTCGGACGAGACGGCGGTGGGGGAGCTCGTGCTGGAGCGCGTCACCGTGGGGGCGCACCCACTGGCGGCGGTATGGGACACCGGGGCGGGGCGGATCTCGGTGGTCGACAGCGACCTGACCGGGGGCGAAGGCCTGGAACGCTCGGGGCAGTGGATCCAGGGGAACGCCCTGTTTGCGCGCGGCGCGGGGGCGGGGGCGATCACCGTCACGGGGACGCGCCTGGCCGAGAGCGCGGTCGCCGTCCTGCTCCACGACGCCACCGCCACCCTGTCGGGCACGCGCTGGGAGAGCAACGCGCTCGACCTCGTGGTGCAGGCGTGCGGAGACGCGCCGGTCCCCGACGCCGACGGGGCGGCCACGGTCTCGATCTGCCCGGCATCCGACCGGCTCTACGCGCCCTTGAGCTGGAGCTTCGTGCTGCCGGAGATTAAGGTGGTGGTGGAGTAGGGATGGCGGGAGAGCTGGCCGGAGCGGGGGGGCGATGGGTTGAAGGGGTTGCGTAGCCAAGCGGTCTGATCTATGCTCCTACCGTCGGGAGGCCTCATGTCCCTGGTACTTGGCATGGTTATTGCGGGGGGGGGTACGCCCATGCGGCCTGCTTCGATCCCGATGGTGACGGCGCGGGAGACGGCAACACCTGTACGCTCGGGCTGGACTGCGCGCCGACCGATCCGGCGGTGAATCCGGGGGCATCCGAGGACGGCACGGACTGGGTGGATGACGACTGCGACGGCTCACCGCTCACCACCCGGGTTTACGTCGTCGGGTTCGAGCCGGCCTACACCAACGACTGGTCGACCGTCGGCAACGTGAGCCTGGCGGCGCCCGGGCTCCTCCGCATCCAGCCCACCGCGACCACCTCGGCCGGGATCGAGCTCAAACGGGACGTCGTCTGGAAGCACGGCAGGGTCACGGTGAACGTCCGGTTCACCCAGGCGCCCACGACGGCGTGCACCGTGATCGCGGCCGGGCCGACCACCTCGTACTCCCAGTCCCTCGGCATGCCCACCGCCGCCGAGACGGTGACGGTGGCGTTCACCGGCATCCTCCCCGACCAGGTGATCACCGATCTCAAGGTCTCGTGCGCTGGCGCCGGGACGGCGCTGGTGGACTGGTTGACGGTCCAGAACGGGCCTTACGTCTGGGGGCCGTTGATGGACATCGGGGTGTCGTTCTCGACCATGGGGTTCCCCGAGGCCGGGCACGGGAGCTTCGTGCGGATGAGTGAAGACAGCAACCCCGCGGACGCAATCCGCATGATCGGGAGCGACGTTGGCGGCATCGCCTGGTCGGAGGACGGGCATGCCTGGTACACCGCCAACGGCACCCAGGACGATCTCAACACCCAGTCGTTGGGCGGGGTCTGGGACGCTTGGTCGCCCGGGGAGATCGGCGGCGAACGGTTCACCGCGATCCTGGTCGGCAACAACGACGGCGGGGAGTACGGCGGGCTCTTCTACACCGACGACATCACCGACCCGTTCCAGTCGTGGACGATGGTCCCGGGGCCGGCGGGCGCTCCCGCGGGCGATGGGGGGATCGGCGCCACCAAGTGGGACGGCGAGTGTGGGACCGGGCAGATGGCGAGCAGCGGCAAGCTCCTTGTCGAGGACCTCCACGACGGGTCGATCCTCGTGGGAAGCACCACCGCCGACTACGCCGGCGTCTGGGTGTGGGACCCGAATAGCCCGAACGCGGCCCCGGTCGAAGCGGTGGACGGAACCCACCTCCCGACGGACTACGTGCCCTACGTGTCGGCGCTGGCGGTGGTCGGCGATCACCTCTTCGTCGGCTACCGGCTCATGTGCGGGGGCGACCCTGAGGGCCCAGGCCACGAGTCGGCGCTCTTCGACTGTCCGGACCCGACCGGGGCGTTCTCCGGCCCGCTCACCTGCATGGCCGTCGTGGATCCTACCGATGGCACCGCCCCGCTGGACGTACGCGACCTCGAGGCCCTGCCCGTCCAGTACGATGGACCGGGGGACCCCACCGGGACGATCGTCCTCTATGTCGCCGACGGCGGTCAGCGCTTCGACGGCACCTCGAGCGAAGCCGGCGAGGCGACGGTGTTCGAGGTGATCATCGACGAGACCGGCGTGGTCGCGGTGGCGGACACCGACACCCAGGCTGCGGCGCCCGCGTGGGCCGTGGACGCTGCGGGGGCGCCGGTGACGTATCGGAGCGCCGATGGGTGCGCCCAGGACACCACCCTCCCCGTGACCGCCGTCGGCAACCTCATCGCCCCCGAGGCCGGTACCCAGCAGGGGCGGGACCT
>JAYVAS010000176.1:0-13662 GCA_043750895.1 Pseudomonadota bacterium | reverse complement strand
TGACCGCGACCTTCTCGACATCCTTCGGCATCCGGGCCTTCTTGATCAGCTTCTTGAGCTCTTCGAACTCTTCTTGCCGATCATCGACCTCGCCCAGCTCCTTCTGGATGGCCTTGAGCTGCTCGCGCAGGAAATATTCCCGCTGCGCCTTGTCCATCTCGCCCTTGACCTCGGTCTGGATCTTGTTCGACAGCTCCAGGACCTGGATCTCCTTGTTGAGCAGCGCGATGACCTTGGTCATGCGCTCCTTGGTGTCGTAGGTCTCGAGCAGCTCCTGCTTCTCCTCGACGCCGATCGAGAGGTTCGAGGCGACGATGTCGGCCAGGATTCCCGGGTTGTCGATCGAGCGGACGAGGAAGCTGGCCTCGGACTGGATCTGTGGGGAGAGGTCGATGATCTTGAGCGCCAGCTCGCGCATCGTGCCCATCAGGGCTTCGAGCTCGGGCGTGGACTCGGTGGACTCCTCCTGCACCTTGACCGTGGCTTGCAGGCAGGGGGACGTGGAATCCCACTTGTTGATCTTGATCCGCGCCAGGCCCTGGATGATGACGTTGAGCTTGTTGCCCGGCATCTTCATGGACTTGAGGATCTTGACCACGGTCCCGTTGGTGTAGAGCTCGGAGACCTCGGGGTCTTCGTTCTTGGCGTCCTGCTGCGCGACGATTCCGAGCAGCTTGTCGCCCGCGAGCGCGCGTTCGACCGCCTCGAGGGACTTGTCCCGGCCGACGTTGATGGGGAACGCGAGCACCGGGAAGATCACGGTGTTGCGGATCGCGAGGATGGGGATCGAGAGCTCCGGCGGCAGATTCACCGGTTGACCCTGATCGTAGTTGGGGGGGTCGAAGGGCATGGAAGGGGGTGCTCCAGGAGGGGGATGCGGGTCGGCGATACCGCCCGTGTGTTCGGGCACGCCAGGAAACGTGCGTACACACGGAAGGTATCCCCCAAAGGGGGGCGGGCAACGGCCCCTGCCTGAACGGACAGGGTCCTGGCCACTTGAGGGGAGGAGGGACCCGGTACCGTAACCCGCGGAGCGCGTCACCCGGCTACCTGGGGGAATGCTGCTCACTGCCCTCCTCGCGCTGGCCGAGCCCACCAAGGCGGACGCGGTCACTGCCCTGTCCGACCTTCAAGCGGGGTTGGCCAGCTTCGACTACGAACGCGTGGAGGCGCGGATCGTCCCCTCCGGGGCGGAGTGGCGCATCCGGCGGATGGAGCTGGTGCGCTACGCGCTCGACGGCCGCCTCTCGGCCGGCGCGGTCGCGGAGCTGGCCCTCGGGGAGTGGGCGCCGGCGGGCGAACGGCTCAGCGCGGCGGCGATGGACCAGCTCGTGCCGGCGGGCACCGACCCGGCCCGCGTCTGGGTGCTGGCCCGGAACGCCGCGGCCGTGACCTTCGTGGACGGGGAGACGCTCCGCATCGCCCGGCTCGATCACGTGGAGGTGCTCGCCCCGCCGAGCCCGCCCGTCGATCCGGTCCCGCCGCGCCCCCCCGTCCCCGCCGCCGGGGCACCCCCGCAGCGCGCCGACGCCATCGCGCTGCTGACCACCCTCGACACCCTGCTCCACGCCGGGAAACTGGACGCCGCCACCGCCCTCGTGCTCGGTCCACCCGGATGGTCCACGGCCGCCGTGCGCGCCGAGCTGCCCCGGCTGGTCACGCTGGGGGAGCTCGATGCGCAGGGCGTACGGGTGCTCGACATCCACGGCGTCTGGGGCCCCGCCGCGGCGGTCGTCGACGCCGGCCTCGTGGCGCGCCGGGCCGCCCTGCTCGCGGTGCCCCCCGAGCAGCTCTGGGCCCTCGCGCTCGGCGACGCGCGCGCGCTCTTCGGTTGGGACGGCAGCGTCCTCCGGCTGGCCTACGCCGACGACATCGGCTCGCTCGGCGGCGAGCTCGGGCTGCTCCCGACCGGGACCCCTGGCGTCGGGGAGGCGCTCGCGCTGCTGGCCCAGTCGCGCGGTCGCCCGTGGGAAGGCCCGCCTCCGCGATGGGACTTCGTCACGCGGCTCCTCGGCCCCGAGACGGCCCACGGCATGTCGCTCCGCTTCGGCGTGCCGGAAGCGCAGATCCTGGTGCTCATGACCAGCCCGCCCCTCGCCTACCGGTGGGACGGCACCCGGTTGACCCTGCTCGACGCGTGGAAGGCCGGGATGGGGCAGGGCGGCGGCTGAAGCCGGGCTACGCGGAGCAGCGTCCTGCGTCTGCGGGGAGGTCGCGCCCAGCGCGGGCTATCGCGGGCTGGATCCGGGCCAGACCGGCACCGACCCGCCGGCGAGGTCCCACACCACCACCTCGCCTTCGAAGCCCACCGGCCCATGGCCCACCACGACCGACGTCCGGGCGATGGCGTCGTCGACCCAGCGCTCGGGGTCGATCACGCTGCCGGTGCGGTCGGCGGCGACGTCGGCGAGCTGGCGGGCCAGGTCCCGCCTCAGCACCACCCAGCGGAAGCCGAGTCGGGTGATCTGGGCCCGCTGGGCGGGCGTGTGGTCGGTCATGTGCCCGGGGCGGGAGGTGGCATCCGAGAGCGCGCGGATGAACGGGTTGCGCATCCGCTCCTTGAAGCCGGGCGGCCAGAAAACGCTCGCGGACTCCCCCATCCCGCCGAAGGTGGGCCGGGCGAAGAAGGTCTGCCAGGACAGCCCGTCGTGCTGGATGCGCATCGGCGTGAAGATCACGCCCCCCGGCTCCCGGGTGAGCTCCATCAGGATCCCGGGCGGACGGGGGTTGTGGGTCGGAAACGGCCAGACGGCGTGTTGCCCCGCCAGCGAGAGCAGGATGGCCGCGATCGCCACCCAGGGGCGGGCGCCGAGCCGCCGCCAGGCCTCCACGAGCAGGAAGGTCGCGGGGATGAACGCGGCGGCGGCGATGCGGTAGGGGAACCAGAGCCGGTCGAAGAACGGCAGGTACCGGTAGAGGAGGAGGTAGACCGGGTGCGGGTGGAGGGTCTCCCCGACGCGAATCCCGGCGCCGAGGCCCAGGAACACCAGCACGAGCCAGGCCACCGTCCACCGCGATCGGGCAAACACCAGCGCCAGGAGCAGTCCCACCGCCCACACCGGCTGGGTGAACAAGGGCTCTCCCCGGGTCTCCATGAGCCAGAGACCGTGCAGCTCCTGCTCGACGTTGTTGGCGATGGCCTGGGGGACGTCCGCGCCCACCCCGGGGACGGCGCCCCCGTCGACCGCCTCGGCCATCCCGATGCCGGCGGGCAGCACCAGGAGCAGGCAGAACAGGGCCGCCGCCGCCCAGCCGAGCACCGCCCGCCGGCGATCGGGCGCCTCGCGCAGGGTGGCGGGGAGCAGCGCGAGGAGGAGGAACCCGACGAAGTAGGCGTTGAACCAGTAGGTCCACCCGACCATGGCCATCGAGAGGCCGAACCAGAGCACGTTGGCCCGCGAGGGCGCCTGCGCGACCCGGCGAAAGTAGAGCACCGACGCGGGCAGGAACCACAGCATCGCCTGGGTGGGCCGCCCCGCGCCCAGCTCGAACAGGACGAAGGGGTTGAGCTGCCACAGGAAGGTCGCGACATCGGCGGTGACGCCGCGCCCGAGCACGTCCTCGGCGAGCGGCCGGAAGGTGGCGGCGTTGACCAGCTGGATCGCCACGTAGACCAGCGACAGCGACAGGATCGGGCCGAACACCCAGGCGACCGGCGCCGCGAACACGGCGTCCACGAAGTTGTTGCCGGTGTGGGCGAAGATGTCCTTGCCGTCGGGCGCGAAGAACAGCCCGGTGTGGGACGGATCCCCGCCGTGCGCGAGGCAGGTCCGGATCCACCAGTAGAACCAGTCGGTCCCGTAGGCGTCGACGCCGTCCCCCGGCACATGCCCACGCCAGACCGCCGGGATCACGCCCACCACCGCGAGGAGGACATGGAGGGACCAGCGGAGGCGAGGGCGCAAGGGGGGACGCATACCCAGGAGGGCTCGGCACCGCACCATCATCCTTCCAATTGCCGGTTCGGCGCCCGGGCCACCCTTTCCGGCCCGTATCGGATAGCCTCGCGCCCATGCGCCTCCTCCTGCTCCTCGTCGCCGGCTGTACCGCCGCGAAAGACGACTCCGCCGCCCCGCCGCCCCTCGGCATGATCCTCGCCGACGACGGCCAACTCTACGCCGGAGCCGCACGGGTGGACATCACCCCCACCTCCTTCGAGACCTACACCGACATCGACGGAGACAACGTCTTCGACGGCTGCATCACCGATCCGGGTGCGACCCGGGCCGGCTGCGACGAGCCCTTCGACGACCTGGACGGCGACGGCGAGTTCGACGCGATGTACATCGCCGGCTTCCAGAGCCCCCGCCCGGCCCAGGGCATCCACGACAACCTCTCGGTCACCGCCGTCGTGCTGTCGCTGAACGGCGACTACGTGGCCCTCCTCGGCATCGACGCCATCGGCGTCCTCGAGAACCGCACCCGGGACGTGCGCGACGCCCTCCAGGCCCAGGGCTTCGACCGGGATCACGTGATCATCTCCAGCTCCCACGCCCACTCCGCGCCCGACACCGCGGGCATCTGGGGGGTGGACACCGCGCTCATCACCGGGATCAACCCCGAGTTCATCGAGTCGATCACCCCGGCGATGGTGGACGCGGTGGAGGTCGCGGCCGCCGACATGCGCGCCGTGAGCCCCACCCAGGGCATCACCCAGATGAGCGCCGACCCCACCCTCACCGGGGCGCCGTTCGGGGGCACCAACCCCGACCCGAGCGTGATCGGCGGCCTGAACGACATCCGGGATCCGCTCATCCCCGGAGACGCGGTCTGGGCGCTCGCGCTCGACGGCGCGGACGGCCGGGTGGCGACCGTGGTCTCCGCCTCCGGACACCCCGAGACGAGCGACTCCAACCACTCGCTCCTCTCCGCCGACTACCCCGGGGTGGTCCGGGACTGGATCGACCGGGAGGACGGCGGAATCACGTTGTTCATGTCCGGTAGCCTCGGCGGCATGCAGTCGGCGCTCGGCGCCACCCTCCCCAAGGTCGACCTGGTCAGCGGCGCCCGCCTCGTCGAGACCGACGGCACCCCGCAATGGGACACGTCGGGCGGCGGCTGGGACTTCATGACCAACTGGGGCATCCTGGTCGCCCAGGCTGCCCAGGCCGCCCTGACGGACCCGGCGCCGTGGGACGCGCTGGTCGTGAACCACCAGGACTTCCTGATCCCGGTGGACAACATCAGCTTCAAGCTCGCCTTCGACACCAACCTCCTCGACACCCCGGACAGCTACGTGGTGAAGGACAGCACCTGCCCCGGCTACGGCGTGGACCGGGACGTCTTCGGCTGCCTGCCCGTCGCGGCGTGGATGGTCCAGCTCGGGCCCAACACCCTCGCCACCGCCCCCGGGGAGCTGTTCCCCGAGCTGTTCTACGGGGTCCCCGACGAGCCCGCGATGGCCAGCACCACCGACCGCGCCGCCGATCGGCGGTGGGTGCAGTGGGACCCGGACTGCGCCGACGTCGACGACGCCACCTGCCTCGCCAGCGCCGGCTCGGTGGGCGACTGCGACTGTCTGCAGTACCACACCGCCCCCTACCGGATCTCGGACACCCAGCCGACCCCGATCGCGGACCTGCTCCCCGGCACCTACAAGCAGCCGATCGGCATCGTGAACGGCTACTGCGGCTACATCGTGCCCGAGCCCGACTTCAACACCGAGACCTCGGTGTTCACCGACGACGGGGACCACTACGAGGAGACCAACTCCTGCACCGTGGGCTTCGGGGAGCTGGTGCTGGACGCGTTCGCGAAGCTGAATCCGTAGGGGGGCTCTCGGTTCCGCGGTGGGCTTCCCCCCCCCGCCTCAGCCCGGGCGCACCGACATCGCCGACTCGGGGAGCGGCAGGCCGGCCGACCGGACCATCTGCACCCGGCTCGCGACACACGCCCCGCGCATCAACGCGCCGGCCACCGCAGTGACGGAGCGGGCGCCGAGGGGCTCCAACGCGCTCCCGCGCACCCAGTCGTTGAACAGGCCCATGGCCGGGCCGCACCACACCTGGAAGTCCCGCTTGCGCGTCCCTTCGCCTGTCCGGGCCCACCGGCTGGTGAGCCCCAGGTACCAGCGGAAGACCAGCGCCATGCGGTGATGTCCGTCGGCCCGCGCCCGCTCGAGCTCGCGCGGGTCCCGCGCCTGCCAGTAGGACTCCGTCTCCGTCCACACCTCGTCCAGGGGCCGCTGGAAGATCTGCTTCTCGATCTTCTGGCGTTCTACCGATGGAATCTCTTCGATGGCCGCGTAGCCGCGGTACAGCTCGTAGAGCTTGGCGGCCCGCTGGGCGTACATGCTGCCGCGCCCGAGCACCTGCACCTGGGCGCCCATCTCGAACATGTCCGGCGCTGGCCCCATGGTCACGTCGGCGTAGCCGGCCTGGGTCAGCATCTCCTTCACCATCTCCGACGTGGCCGCCTCGGTCGTCGCCTGGTTGACCGAGCCGGTCATGACGTAGTCGGCGCCGAGCTGGAGCGCGCCCGCGAGCGACCATGGGTCCCCGATGCCGCCCGCGGCGCCGATCCGCGGCAGCTCCGCGTAGGCGTGCTCGGCCACCACCCGATCCCGCAGGCGCCGGAACAGCGGGATGAGCACGCTGAGCGGCCTGCGGTCGGTGTGCCCGCCCGAGTCGGCTTCGGGCGTGACGTCCGTGGCCACCGGCACGTACTTCGCCAGCTCGCCCTGCCGCGCCGTGAGCGCTCCCCGGGCGACCAGCTCGGCGATCAGGGCCGCGGGAGCGGGCCGCAAGAAGGGCTCGGCGACCTCGGGACGGCTCACCTTCGCCATGACCCGGTTGGGGGTGACGATGGATCCGCCCACCTCGGAGATGCCCGCGAGCCGAAAGCGCACCACCGCGGCGGTGAGGTTCAGGTACGCGCTGGCGTCGATCGTGCGCACCCCGTGGTGCAGGTAGAGATCGACCGTCTTCTCTTCCACCGCCGGCTCGGCCGGGTTGTGGAGGAGGTTGAAGCCGCAGGGCTCGGTGGGGAGCGCGGCCCGGATGCGCGTGACCCCCGCCTCCACCGCCGCGAGGTCGAGGCCACCCGCCCCGTAGAAGCCCATGTACCCGGCCTTGCCCATGGCCTCGACGATGGCCGGCGAGCCGATGCCGCCCGCCATGGCGCCGGCCAGGTAGGCGTACTTCAGCCCGTGGCTCGCGCGGAACGCCGCGCTCCCCAGCCGGTCGGGGGTGATCGCCGGGACCACGAAGGCCGCGCCGTCCACCGCTCCTTCGTACCAGACGCCCTCTCTGAGCGACAACACCCGGGCGGGGGCGTGCAACGCCGCCACCAGGTCGGTGACCGGGACCGCACCCGACGCGCCCAACACCTGCTCCGCGTGCTCGCCGCTGGCCCACCGGGTGCTGACCCGGAGCCCGCCTCCGACCCGCTCCACCGCGACCACGACTTCGTCGTCCTCGAGCTGCACCTGATCGGCGGCGCCGAGCGCGCCGTAGAGATCGGACGCCGTGGCGCCGTCCAGGGCCCGCGCCAGGCCCGACCCCGTGCCCACGGCCTCGGTGACGGTGCCGTCCTTCTGATGGCGAATGCGCCGAGCGGCAGCCTGCAGTTCCACGGGACCTCCGGCCGCCGGCTGTACCCCGGGCCGGGGTCCCTCGCTACCGGGCTCCCGCCATCGCGATCGGGGCGCTGGTCATCAGCGCCATGGCGGCGACGATGACGATGAAGTACTGCCCGGCCATGACCGCGACGATCGCCACCGGGATCGCCGTCAGCACCGCCACGCGCGCGGCCCACCGCTCCGCGACCGACCGCGGGATTCGAGTGGAGAGGGCGTGGAGCAGCACCTGCCCCCCGTCCAGCGGGAACATCGGCAACAGGTTGAAGAGGCTCCAGAACACGTTGACGTACACGATCAGGCTCGCGTAGTCCCGCAACGGGCCATCGAGGACGAACAGTAGGGGGATCGCGAGCAGCCCCAGCGCGAGGCCGGCGCCCGGACCGGCCAGCGTCACCCAGACCCCTTCCTTGGGGCGGGGGGCGCGCGAGAAACGGGCGAGCCCGCCGAAGCCGTGGAGCACGATCTCGATGGGGCCGAGCTTGTAGCGGCGGGCCAACAAGGCGTGGCCGAGCTCGTGGACCAGGATGGACCCGAAGATGATCGCCGCGGTGAGCGCGCCCTCCACCACGCCGTCGACCCCCCCTACGCTGGCGCGGGGAAGCACGATCAACGCCAGCACGAACAGCGCGGTAGGCTCGATCCACACCGGGAAGCCCAACACCGTGCCGAATGAAAAACGACTCACCTTCCGCCTCCGTTCCCGTCATCCTGCGCACCGGACTTCGATCCGTCCTGTTTTTCGGGGCGGCCCTCGGGGAGGTCCATGGGGCGGAACGGCATGACGCCGAAGGCCGCGAGCCAGCCGATGACCCCTGCCGCCGCCACCACGACGAGCACGAGCCCCAGGCCGTTGGCGGCCTTGAGCGCGTCGGACCCGGCCATCACGGCGGCGTCGCGCTCCCGGCGGAGCTTGAGCACCTCCTTCTCGTGCTTCTCCACCCACGCCGCGACGTCCTCGACGCCCTTCTGCTGGAGGACCGCGTCGTTGGTGGGCCGCACCGGTCGCGCGATGCCCCGCACATTGAGCCACACAGTAAGGCCGTCGGCGACCGGATGGGTCAGATGCTCAGCGAACGCTTCGTACACGCGCGCCGGATCGTTCGACCAGAGCGCGTCGAAGAGCGGGAGTGTCCCGCGCACTTCCTTGTAGCGGTCGAGCGCGTCCAGGAGCTCTTGGGTGTCCGGAGGGAGTGCCACGTTTCCGCCCCCCCTATCCGCACCGGGCCTAGTTGGGAACGAACAGGAGCCAGGTGAGCACGGCCGGCGAGACCGTGGTGTTCGGGACGTCGCCGTCCTCGCCGACCGTGGCCGCGCCGACCGGGCCCTCGAGCTCTCCGTGCGCGTCCACCGAGTAGATGTCGTAGTCGCCCGCCGGGAGGCTGGCGTTGGCGGCCAGGGTGAACGGGGCCGCGACTTCGGTGGCGAGCGGGAGGAAGCTGATGGCGTAGGTGGCCTCGACGCCCCAGAAGCTGGGCATGTCCGCGGCCTCGACGGTGCCGATCCAGAACTGGTCCGGCTCGTACCCGAAGGGCACGGTCAGCTCGTCGAGGTCGAAACCGACGGTGACGGTGCCGATGGTGACCGCGTTGCCGGCGCTGCTGATCGTGGCCGGGCCGAGCATACGCGGGAGGTAGAGCGGCTCTTCGACCGTGATGTCCTCGGTGCCCAGCTCGACGTGGATCCGGATGCGCCCGTAATCGAAGCCGTCGTAGGTCTCCCCGACGCCGTCCATCTTGTAGCTCCCCTCGTACATGCCGCGGAACGCGAAACAGCCGTTGGCGTCGGTCAGTTCGGTGTAGCAGGTGGTCTGGCAGAACTGGACGTCCACCTCGGCCGGGCTGCTGCCGTCGTAGGCCTGCACGCACCCGGTGACCGTGGCCCCTTCGGGCTCGGTGTCGGTGTCGGTGTCGGTGTCGGTGTCGGTGTCCGCATCGGTGTCGGTGTCGGCATCCGCGTCGGTCTTGACGGCCGAGGAGTCATCCGTGGCGCCGGTGCACCCGAACAGGAACAGAGGAAGGAGGTGCAAGGCGCGCATGGATCTATCTCCGCCCTTCTACTTATCCGCGGCGGAGCACGACCCGCACCTCCCCCAACACCTCTTTGGCAATCCTGACCGCCTCCGGCGTCAACTCCGCTGACGCGACGTCGGGAATCAGAATCCAGCTTGCCGCGAAGCCGGCCGGGGGCGCGTACGCCAAGGTCGTGAGATCGTGCGGGGTCCCGCACGGGCACTGGAGGGTCCGCGGCCCTCCGGCGCGCCACGCGGTCAACGCCACGACGAAGGCGCCTACAACGTTCTCGCCGGAGACCGGGCAGTAGACCCGGAAGCCACCCTGACGGTTCGCAAGGAACCGGAGCGGTCCGTCCCCCTCCAGCCGCACCAGTCCGTGGCCCCCGGCGACCAGGGCTGACTGGGCCGCCAGCGGGGTCCACGCTGCGACCAGGTCGGCCACGGCGCTCCGGTCCGCAAGCGGGTCGTGCGAAAGGACGAGCATGTCGAGCCGATGAGAGGCGGGCGGGGGCATGACCCGCGTGCTAACGTCGGAGTGTCCATGACGCGGTCGCCGCCCTCCGCCGCCCCGGAACCCTGAATGCTCTTCCTGCTCGCCCCAGCCGCTTTGGGGGCACCGATCCTGGACACCTATCGGCCCTCGCCTTCGGCGATGACGGCCTCCATCGACGGCCTCGAAGCCGCGAGCGTGGGCGACGTCGACCTCGCCGCGTGGTCTGACTACGGGGTGAACCCCTGGCTGGACGCGGCCGGCGTGGGCGTGACCAGCCGCGCCACCGCCGGGATCGGCGTCGGGGTCCACCTGGGTCGGGGGTTCCTGCTCGAGGCGGCCCTGCCAATGGTCCTCGCCGAGACCGGCGTGCACCCGGGGACCGGCGCCGCGCCGGTTGGGACGGCGCTCGCCAGCGCGCGGCTGCGGGCACGCGCCATGCGGCAGGTGTCGGACCATTTCGCGGTCGGCGTGGCGCTGCGCGCCGAGACCCCCTCGCTCGAGTTCACCGAGGTCGACCCGCGCTTCCGCGTCGGCCCGGAGCTGGTGGTGGTGGCGCAGGCGCGACCGTTGAGCTTTGGCGCCTCGGCCGGGGCCTACTGGGGGGCCCTCGATCTCCGGAGCGGGTTCGCCTTCCACCTCCACGAGCGCTTCGACCTCACGGTGGAGGGCATCGCGACGGGGCCTGCGGACGGCCTCGGCGTCGAGGCCCGGCTCGGGGGCCGGGTCGACCTCGGGGGCGGGCTCTCCATCGAGCTGGGCGGTGGCTACGGTGTGGTCACCGCGCCGGGAATCCCCATCGCGCGCGCGTACGGCGGCCTGCGCGTCGCGCCCCGGAAGGCGGTCGCGCCGGCCGTCACCCCGGTGGTGGTCCCGGTCGCCGTCACCCCTCCCGTCCCCCGCCAGCCCGTCGCCACGCCGCCGTCCACCGTGGCGCCTCCCGTCACTCCCCCGGTCGCGCCGCCGCCCGCCCCGGTCACGGCGCTGGCCCAGCCGCTGCAGATCGCCGTCTCCTTCAACGGGAATCGCTTCACCACCAGCTCGGTGGCCGCGCTCGACAGCTTGGCGCTGCTGCTCCAGGAGGCGGGGAACACCCGGGTGCGCCTGGAGGTGCACATGGAGCCAGACGCGCGGATCGCCGACGACTTTGCCGAGTCCCAGACCCGCGCCGATCTCATCCGGGACGCGATGATGGCGCGGGGCATACAGGGCTGGCGTGTCGAAGCGATGGGCTTTGGCGCGGGCGCCACCGGCAAGGACGTGGTGGACGTGATCGTGGTCGAGTAGCCCGGACGCCTCATCAGGCTCCGCCGTCCGCGCCCCCGAAGGCCGTCGCTACTCGTCGAGGCGCAGCACCGCCATGAAGGCCTCCTGCGGCACCTCGACCGACCCGACCGACTTCATCCGCTTCTTCCCCTCTTTCTGGCGGTCCAGCAGCTTCCGTTTGCGGCTGATGTCGCCGCCGTAACACTTGGCGGTGACGTCCTTCCGCATCGCCTTGACGGTGGTCCGGGCGATGACCTTGCTGCCGATGGCCGCCTGGATGGCGACGTCGAACATCTGCCGGGGGATGAACTCCTTCAGCTTGGTAGCGAGTTGTTGCCCCTTGTGGAAGCTCGCGGAGCGGTGGCAGATGGTGGAGAGCGCGTCCACCTGATCGCCGTTGAGCAGCACGTCCAGCTTCACGAGGTCGGCCGGTTCCCACCGCAGCACGTCGTAATCCATCGACGCGTAGCCGCGGGAGATGGACTTCAACCGGTCGAAGAAGTCGTAGACGACCTCGGCGTAGGGGATCTCGTAGGTGAGGATGATGCGCTTGGTCCCGGCGTACTCGAAGTTCTTCTGGGTGCCGCGGCGGTCCTCGCAGAGCTTCAGCACCGCGCCGAGGTAGGCCTCGGGGGTGTGGACGGTGACCTTCGCGATGGGCTCCTCGATCGCCTCGATGTTGCCCAGCGGGGGGAGCTTGGAGGGGGAATGGATGGTCACCCGGGATCCGTCCCGGAGCTGCACCTCGTAGACCACGCTGGGGGCGGTGATCACGAGGTCGAGGTTGTACTCGCGCTCGAGCCGGTCGTGCACCACTTCCATGTGGAGGAGGCCGAGGAACCCGCACCGGAAGCCGAAGCCCAGGGCGTCGGAGGTCTCGGGCTCGTAGGAGAAGGCGGCGTCGTTGAGTCGCAGCTTCTCCAGCGACTCCTTGAGCTCGGCGTAGTCGGCCGACTCCGTCGGGTACACGCCCGAGAACACCATCGGCTTGACGTCTTTGAAGCCGGGGAGCGCCACCGCGGCGGGCCGCTTCTCGTGGGTGACGGTGTCGCCCACCTTGGCGTCCGCGAGGGTCTTGACGTTGGCGACGATGAAGCCGACCTCCCCCGCCGCGAGCTCGGGGCGATCCTTGGCCTCGGGTTGGAAGACCCCGAGCTTCAGCACCTCGTAGACCGAGGCGTTGGACATGAACTTGATCTTCTCGCCGCGCCGCAGCACGCCGTGCTTCACCCGCACCAGGATGATGACGCCGACGTAGGCGTCGAACCAGGAGTCGAAGATCAGGGCCTGGAGCGGCGCTTCGCGGTCCCCCACCGGCGGAGGGATCAGCTTGATGATGGCCTCCATCAGGCCGTCGATGCCGATGCCCGACTTCGCGGACACCATCTGGGCCTCGGAGATGTCGACCCCGACGTTCTCGTCGAGCTGGCGCAGCACGGTCTCGGGGTCGGCGCTGGGCAGGTCGATCTTGTTGACCACCGGGATGATCTCGAGGTTGTTCTCGATCGCGAGGTAGACGTTGGCGAGCGTCTGGGCCTCCACTCCTTGCGCGGCGTCCACCACCAACAGCACGCCCTCGCAGGCGGCGAGCGCGCGCGACACTTCGTAGCCGAAGTCCACGTGCCCGGGGGTGTCGATCAGGTTGAGGACGTAGTCCTGCCCGTCCTTCCCCTTCCAGGGCAACGCGGCCGTCTGGGCCTTGATGGTGATGCCCCGCTCGCGCTCGATGTCCATCTTGTCGAGGTACTGCGCGCGCATCTCCCGGTCAGAGACCACGCCCGTCACCTGCAGCAGGCGGTCGGCCAGGGTGGACTTCCCGTGGTCGATGTGGGCGATGATCGCGAAATTACGGAGGTTGGCGAGCGGCGTGGGCATGGGGTGGCGGGGTCTAACGCGCCGCAGGCTGCTGCAGAACCCGGACCCGGCAGGCTCTGCTCAGGCCCGCCCGAAGCAGCGGTACTCGAACCCATGGCTACGAACGTCGGCCGGGTTCCAGATGTTGCGGCCGTCGAAGGCGATGGCCCGCTTCATCCGGGACTTGAGCTCGGCGAAGTCCGGCGCGCGGAACTCGTTCCACTCGGTCACGATCACCAGCGCATCGGCGCCGTCCACGGCCTCCATCGGGCGCTGGGCGTAGCTGATCTTGTCCCCGATGACGCGGCGCGCCTCGTGCTGGGACTCGGGGTCGTAGGCGACCACCTTGGCGCCGGCGGCGAGCAGGCGGTCGACGACCACCAGCGACGGGGCCTCCCGCATGTCGTCCGTTTCGGGCTTGAAGGAGAGGCCCCACACGGCGATGGTCATGCCCGAGAGGTC
>JAYVAS010000175.1:0-2281 GCA_043750895.1 Pseudomonadota bacterium | reverse complement strand
CCATCGATCTCTCTGCGCCCGGCCCCTGGACGGTCGAGCTCGTCACCGCCTGTCCGGAGAACACGCTCCACACCGTCGGCCTCTACATGGAGGACGGCGTGAGCGCGCCGTTCCCGGTCCTGCCCGGTCCTCAGGCGGGGCTGGCCGTCACCGCCTACCCGGACCCGGTGGTGGCGGGCAGCGGGCTGCTGCTGGTCCAGGTCGACGGCGTCGATTTCTACGGGAACATCGTTAGCGGCGCGGTGGGGTCGGTGACGTTGACCGACTCGGTCGGGGGGCTGGATCCGAGCCGCGGCGTGGGTACCCAGTCCTGCGGGAGCTTCGACGACGGGCGCCTGTTCTGCACGGCGAGCCCCCGGGTGGCGGCCTCCGGCGTGGTGATCCACGCGCGGGACTCCCTCGGTTTCGTGGGCGCCTCCGATCCGCTCGAGGTGCTCCCGGACGCGCCGGCCGAGGTCACGGTGTCGGTCTCGTCCCTCACCCTCGTCGCCGGCGACCCCTTCGGCATCAGCGTCGGCGTGTATGACGCGTGGGGCAACGCCATCGAGGTGGACGCCGGCGGCTCCGAACCGGTGGTTCTCACCGACGACACGGGGTCGCTGGCGTGTTCGTACGACGGCCCCGTCGGGTCGGAGGTCGCCTATGTCTGCACCGTCACCCGGACGGATCCGGGCGACGTGATTGGTGCGCGCGTGCTCGGGCTCGACGCCTTCGCGCCCGGCGCGTACCCCATCGTGAACGGCGCGCTCGGGGAGATCGAGGTCGAGCTGTTCAGCGCGACGTACACCGCCGGGGTGCAGTTCACCGTGCATTTCACCGGCTTCGACGCCTACGGCAACCTGTACACCGTCCCGACCAGCGGCGCCGGCTTCGACCTCACCGACACCACCGGCACCATCAGCCCGGTGCTGGCCTACTTCGACGCCGACGGGGACACCTCGATCTCCGCGTCCATCACCACCGCCGCCGACGACGTCCGTATCCTCGCCTCGCAGGCCGGCATCCTCCGGGGAGAGAGCCCCGACTTCAACGTCCTGCCCGGCCAGATGGCGGGCTTCGAGGTGGTCGTGGATCCCTGGCTCGACGTGTCCGCCGACGCGACGGTGGTCATCTCGCCGGTGGACGCCTACGGGAACGTCGTGCCCACCTACGATCAGCTGGTGGAGGTCACCTCCAGCCTGGGCTTGTGCGAACCGGCCGAGACGGACACGTTCACCGTGGGACGGGTGGCGCTGGGGCTCGTGTGTCCGAACGTCGGGCTGCAGGACACGCTCCTCGTGACGGACAGCTCCGGCTTCGCCGGTATGAGCGATCCCTTCGACGTGCTCGACCTCGGCTGCGCCGACGGCCCCACCGCCGACCTCCTGCTGGACCGGGACACCGAGGTGGTGGCCTGCCTGACGAGCGGGGAAGCGTCGGTGGTGGCGGACGCCACCGGGAGCGTGGCCGGCGCCTCGGCGTTGGCGGTCTACCATCTGGTGGACGACGACGGACGCGCCTACCGGGGATCCAGCGCGACGCGGAGCTTCGACTACACCTCGACGGGCACCCGCCGCATCACGGCGGTCGCGGTCGACACACGCGCGTGTGCCAGCGAAGCCAGCGGTCTGGTCTACATCGGGGAGGACGACGGGACGCCGAGCGGGCCCTTGTCGCTCTCCTCGCGGGCGGTGTCGGTGGCCACCGGAGGCTCCACCACGGTGGACGTCGCCGCCTACGATTGTGCGGGGGACGTGGCCATCGCGGGCACCTTGCTGGTGCGGAGCGACCTCGGTGTGCCGGCGGGCACGGCGACCGGCACCGGGCTCGAGGTGGTCCTCGACGCCTCCGGTGCGGCCGCGGTCGATTGGTCCTTCCCCACCGGCTACTCCGGCGAGGCCACCATCTATTTCGGCACCGAGAGCGGGAGCGCCCTGGGCGCGCTGGCCCAGACGGTCAGCGGGGACTCCGTGAGGCCGCAGGTGGTCTCCGTGTCTCCGACCGGCGCAGCCGAAGGCGGGGTCGAGTCCATCGAGGTGGTGTTCAACGAAGCGATGCGGTCGCTCTCGGTCGTCGCGGACGCTTTCGCGCTGACCGGACCGGACGGCGACCAGGGCTTCGCGGTGACCCTCTCGGACGACGGGACCGTGGCCACGGTCACCCCGGACCTGGAGCTGGACGCGGGGGCCGGCGAGTGGACGCTGACGCTGTCCGACGCGCTCCGGGACCTCGCCGGGAACCGTCTGTCCGGTGATTTCTCCGGCGGCGCCGCGGCGTTCGTGACCGCGTTCGGGGATGTCGC
>JAYVAS010000174.1:0-2759 GCA_043750895.1 Pseudomonadota bacterium | reverse complement strand
ATCGGGCCGAGGAGATCTCGGCCGCCTGATCGTCCAAGCACCATAGAAGAAGAAGAAGAAGAATGCAAGAGGCGTGCCGCAGAAAGCTGCGGTTGCGCGTGAAGGATGCGGAGTGGGCGCCGCCCCTGGCGGCGGTCCGGCCGCCTCGGCCGACCGAGGCCGAAGGCCGAGCCCCGCAGCAGCCTGACCCCGGCGGCCACGCCGGGGGCACGCCCTCCCTCCCCGGGCTAACCCACCGCCGTGACCATCCGTTGGAAGGACGAAGCGCGCGCCCTGGATGTGGGCGTCCGCGACCTGCTCGAGGTGGGGGAACGCCACGTTCGTGAGGGGTTGGCCTGGTCTCTCCGCGCGCGCGCGGAGGCGGGCTCGGAGGTGCACCGGGTGGCGGCGACGGGGCGCGGGGTGTCCTACCGCACCGAGGTGCCCATCCGCTGGACGATGGTGGTGCGGGAGTGGACCTGCACCGTCCACGGGCGGATCGACGGGGTCGAGGAGGAGGACGGCCACACGGTGATCGAGGAGGTCAAGTCCACCGCGTTGGACGTCGATCGGCTCGATGCGGTCGCGGGGTTCCCCGAATGGGAGGAGCAGCTCGCGGCCTACGTGTTCTTCGCGTCCGAGGCGCGGATGCCGGCGGTCGTCGGCCGCCTGAGGGTGGTGTCGCTCGTCGACGGCGGGGAGCGGCTGACCACCGTGCCCCTCGACCCGCGTCTGGGGCCGGTGCTGTCGGCGCGGCTCGACCGGCTGGTGCGGGATCGTGAGGCGTGGCTCCATTGGCAGGCCCGGCGGCGGGGCACCGCGGTCCGTTTCCCCCATGAAGCGTGGCGGCCCGGACAGACCGAGATCGCCGAGGCCTGCGCGAACGCGGTGCGGACCGGCCAACACCTGCTGCTGACGGCCCCGACCGGCATCGGCAAGACGGTCGCGGTCATGGTCGGCGTGCTCAAAGCGGCGGCCGAGGCGGGGCTGGGCGTGTACTGGGCGACCGCGCGCACCACGCAGCAGTACGTCGCCGAGCAGACCCTCCAGGCCATCGCGGCGCGCGGCACCGCGGTGCGGGCGGTCACGCTGAGATCACGCGAGAAGGCCTGTCTCAACGGGGTGGTGGACTGCCGACCGGAGGTGTGCCCGTTCGCGGACGGCTACGCCGACCGCCTCGAGGAGGGGGTGATCGAGCGCCTGGAGCTGCGGGCCACGCCCACCGCCGACGAGGTCGCCGACGAGGCCCGGGTCGACACCCTCTGCCCCTATGAGCTTGCGGTGGACTGGGCGGCGCGGTGTGACGTGGTCATCGGCGATTACAACCAGGCCTTCTCCCCCGACCTCACGCTGCGCCGGGTGTTCGGGGAACGGCCGTGGATCCTCGTGGTCGACGAGGCCCATCAGCTCCCGGATCGCGCGGTCGGCTACGGTTCGCCCGCGCTGCCCGTGGCGCTCGCGGACGCCGTCATCGACACCTGTCGCAGCCCCGCGTGGGCCGCGTTGCGGGAGCTCGCGCACGCGATCCGGGCCGAGATCGTCGAGGCCGAGCTGCGCGCGGTGGCGCCCTTCACCGACTGTCTCCGGGTCGAGCTGCCGCTGGCCCGCTGGACGGACCTCCGCGACCGGGTCGACGAGGTGGCGCTGGACCACGCCCGGCTGCGGCTCGCGGCGCCGTTGGCGGATCCCGACGACCCCGATCCGTGGACGGAGCTCGGTCGTGCGTTGATCCGGTTCGTGGACGCGCTGGGCCGCGCCGACGAGGAGACGGTGACGCTGTGGAGCTACGAAGGGCTGCGTCTGTCCTGCCAGGATCCCCGTCGTATCCTGGGGCCCCGCTTCGCCGCGGCCCACGCGAGCGTCTCCCTCTCCGCCACCCTGGCGCCCACCTGGTACTACCGGGATCGCTGCGGCCTCGAGGCGGAGCGGGTGGCCACGCTGGTGATCCCGTCGCCGTTTCCGACGGCCAACCGAAAGGTGGTGGTGGTGGGCGGCGTCTCCACGGCGTTCCGGCACCGCGACCGGGATCGGGCGAAGATCGTGGCCATCCTCGACGAAGTGATCGCCGCCGTGCCCGGCAACGTGGCGCTGTACTTCGCCAGCTACGACCACATGCGTGATCTGCTCGCGGCGGCCACCCTCGCGGGGCGGGAACGTCTGGTCCAGGTGGTGGACGCGTCCGATGCCGAGCGGGCGGCGGTCCTCGACGGCCTGCTCGATCCCGGACCGCCGCGGGTGCTGTGCGCGGTGTTGGGGGGCTCCTTCGCCGAGGGGGTGGATCTGCCCAATGAGGCGCTCCAGGCGGCGATCGTGGTGGGTCCCGCGCTTCCGCCCCCGTCTACCGAGCGCGGGCTGCTCCAGACCTGGTGCGAGGACCACTACGACCTCGGGTTCGAGCTGGCGTACGTGGTCCCGGGGATGACGCGGGTGGTCCAGGCGGCGGGTCGGGTGGTGCGCAGCGAGACCGATCGCGGCCTCGTGGTGCTGGTCTGCCAGCGCTTCTTGCGCACCTCGTACAACCAGTACCTGCCCAGCGAGTGGAGCTGGACGCGGGGTCGCAAGGGGTGGGTGGCCGAGGTCCGGGCGTGGTTCGAGGCCGCCGGGACACCGCCGCGAACCTCGGATCAGGGCTTCTGAGCCTGGGCGCAATCGTCGCGGTCCCCGCCCGGCCGCTCACGGGATGGGCATGGCCGAGAAGGGCCCGGTCTTCACCCCGGCGAGGGTGAGGAGCATCTGCCGGTAGTACCAGGGCCACGCGTGGAAGAGCGGGGAGCCGAGGT
>JAYVAS010000173.1:0-10807 GCA_043750895.1 Pseudomonadota bacterium | reverse complement strand
GCTCGGTGAGCGTGCTGCCCGGCCGCACCGTCCGTGCGCGCGCCCGCCTGTCCCTGGCCGAGGATGAGGCCTGGGTCACCTCCGCGCTGAACCGGGCGCTCGAAATGCGGCAGGTCGACCCCGAGATCGGCGACCTGCTCCGCGGCTGGTGTGAGCACTTCGGCCTGAAGACGGTACAACTGGTGCGCGCCGCCCCGGCGTCGACCGACAACCCCGACCCGTTGAGCGCCTTCGCGCTCCACGCGGTCACCTACGACCCCCTGGTCCGGCGGTTCATTCGATGAGCACCCGCGCTGAGCGCGTCCTCGCCACCCTCGACAACCGCCTCGGCTCGGTGGCGGTCGTCGCCGAGGCGGTCCGTCGCCGCCACAACGTCAGCGCCATCCTGCGTACCTGCGAGGCGTTCGGCATCCACGAGGTCCACCTCGTCACGCAGGGGTTCCGCCCGGTCCCCGGCGCGTCGCGCTCCAGCGAGCGCTGGGTCGACACCCGCATCCAACCCACCACCGCCGCCTCGCTCGACGACCTCAAGGCGCGCGGCTTTCGCATCTACGTCGCCGACTTCCTCCCCGGCGCCTACACCCCCGAGACGGTCCCCGTCGACCAGCCGCTGGCGCTGGTGTTCGGCTCGGAGGTGCGCGGCGTGAGCGCAGAGGCGCGCGAACGCGCCGACGGGGCCGTGCTGATCCCCATGCGCGGCCTCACCCAGTCGTTGAACGTGTCGGTCTCGGCGGCCATCCTGATCCGCACCGTGGCCGAGCGGCGCCGCGCCCTGGTGGGAGCCGACCTCGACCCCGCCGAGCGGACACGCTTCTTCGACGCGTGGGCCGCGCTCGAGGGGGAGGCGGCGCGCGGGCGTCGTGCGCGTACCGAAGTGGTCGACGGGGACGGCTGATCACGCGCCCGGCGCGAGCGATCCGTTAGACTCGCCCCGTGCTCACCCTCCTCTCCGTCACCTTCGCCGCCGATTCTGCCCCCGTCGCCGGTCCGACCATCGGCATCTACGGGGGCGTGTACCTCACCCCGGAGGTGAACCCGATCCAGTCGGGGCCGGAGGTCCTCGCCCGCCTGGGCGTCCGGGTGGTCCAGCCCCTCGACATCGAGGTGGACATCGGCCGCGTGGACAGCAAGACCCGCGACTTCGGGCTGAACTACCACCTCTGGGATCCCCGCCTCAACCTGCTCTGGCACTTCACGCCAAACAGCCGCGCCGACCTCTTCCTCGGCTTCGGGGGCGGCATCCAGCAGGTCTCTGTCAACCGCCCGTCGGAAGCGGACGATCCGGGTGGTCAGGACCGCGCGCTCTACCGCAATCCTTCGCTCGACTTCGTGGCCAACGCCGGCCCGGGGATCACCGTGCAGATCGTCGGCCCGCTCCACCTGCGCTCGGACGTGCGCTGGTACGGCAGCTTCGGGGCAGACGCCACGGAAGCCCGCGCGGACGCGTTCCACAACCTGGAGTGGACGCTCGGCTTCGACTTCCGGGGCGAAGAGAAGGTCGACAAGGACAAGGACGACGACGGCATCCTCGACGACGACGATCGCTGCCCGCTCGACCCGGAGGACTTCGACGACTTCGAGGACGAGGATGGCTGCCCCGAGGACGACAACGACAAGGACGGCATCGTCGACATCCGCGACGAGTGCCCCCTCGTCCCCGAGGACCGCGACGCCTTCCAGGACGCCGACGGCTGCCCCGAGGACGACAACGACCAGGACGGCATCAAGGACCGCTCCGACCAGTGCCCGGACGAACCGGAGGACTACGACGCCTGGGAGGACGAGGACGGCTGCCCCGAGCTCGACAACGACGACGACGGCATCCTCGACAAGCGCGACCACTGCATCAACGACCCCGAGACCTTCAACGACTACCAGGACGCCGACGGGTGCCCCGACGCGATCCCCGAGAAGGTGAAGAAGTACACCGGGGTCATCCGCGGCATCACCTTCGAGACCAACCAGGCGATCATCCGCCCCAGCTCGGAGCCGTTCCTGTACGAGGCGCTCGGCGTGCTCACCGAGTTCCCCGACATGCGCATCGAGATTCAGGGCCACACCGACGACGTCGGGGACGACCGCTTCAACCTCGAGCTGTCGGAGCGGCGCGCCGCGGCGGTGGTCGATTGGTTCATCATCCACGGCATCGACCCGACGCGGCTGCGGTCGGTCGGCTACGGCGAGCTGCGGCCCATCCAGGACAACCTGACGGACGCCGGCCGGGCCGAGAACCGGCGGGTCGAGTTCAAGCTGTTGGGGCTGCAGTAGCGGGCGAGGGTCGGGCCCGCGCGCTCACCGTGGCGGGTCGACCCGCCACAGGACGCCGCCGTAGTCGGCGATGTACAGCCGCCGCTGGTTGTCGACGCCGAAGGTGGAGGGATTCATCGACAGCTTCGTCACCCGGGTGGCCGACTCCCCCTGCTTGACCGTGAACAACGCCCCGCTCGCGAAGTCGGCGTAGACGTACTTCCCGTCCAGCGCCGGGATCGACGGCCCGCGGTACACGGCGCCGCCGGTGACGGACTGGCCGACGTCGTGGCCATACTCGGCCACCGGGGGGGTCAGGCCGGTCTGATCGCACAGGGTCGTCTTGTAGCAGTGGGTCCCCTCGACACGGTTCCACCCGTAATTGGCGCCTTTGACGCCCACGTTCACCTCCTCCCACTGGTTCTGACCGACGTCGGCGAACCAGAGGGTGTCGCCGTCGAACCGGGCCCCCCACGGATTCCGTACCCCGTACGCCCAGATTTCGGGGAGCACCCCCGCCTGGCCGACGAACGGGTTGTCGGCGGGCACCGCGTAGGGCGTGGAGGAGACGTCCAGCCGGAGGATCTTCCCGAGGTACACCCCGAGGTTCTGGGCGTTCTTCTGCGGATCGCCGCCGGAGCCGCCGTCGCCCACCGCCACGTACAGGTAGCCGTCGGGCCCGAACAGCACCGGCCCCGAGTTGTGGTTGGAGTAGGGCTGGTCGTAGGTGAGGATCCGCACCTCGCTGGCGGGTTCGGCGCGTTTGGTGCCCGGGTCGACGCGGAAGGAGGCGATGACGGTGCGGAGCCCTTCGGCCGTCTCGGTGTAGTTCACGAAGATGCGGGGGTCGGCCGGCCAGGTCGGGGCGAAGGCGAGCCCGAGCAGGCCGGTCTCTCCGCCCGACGCGATCCGTCCCGAGACGTCGAGCACCACCGCCTGCCGCCCCGCTTCCACTCTCCACACCCGCCCGGCCTGCTCGGTGACGTAGAGGGCGTCGGCGTCCCCGGGGGTGGCCGCCATGGCGGTGGCGTTGGGCACCTTGCCGGCGGCGGTCAACTGAAAGGGGGCGGGTGGATCGGCCTGGGGGGCGGCCTCACAGGCCATGAAGAGGAGCCACATCCGCACCTCCTATCAGCCCCGGACGACCAGCAGCGCGCCGACGAGGAGCAGGCCCATGCCTGCCAACCGCGTCAAATCCAGCGCGTGGACCGGCGACCCGGCGAAGCCGTAGTGGTCCATGACGGCGCTGGCGACGAGCTGAGCGGCAAGGGTGACCGCCACGAAGGTCCCGGTCGGGAGGCGCTGGAGCGCCATGTTGGCGAGGATGACCAGACCGGAGCCCACGACCCCGCCCATGAACCCCCACCACGGGACGGAAGTGAGGCGGCTCGGCCACTCCCGCCCGGCGAACGGGAGCAGGGCCACCGCGCCGAACACCGCGCCGATGACGTGGGGACCCCAGGAGCCGGCGAGGTGCCCGACGTGACGGGAGAGCTGTTCGTTCATGCGGGCGACGAAGGGGAGGACCAGTCCGAAGACGAGCGCGTAGACCATCGCGCGGGCCTATCCGGGCGGCGTGGCCGTGGGCATCAGGGCGTGACCGCGCGCGGGTTGTACAGCCCTTGGAGGACGTGATCGCGCCACGCGCCGCCGATGTAGAGGTAGTCCCGCGCGTAGCCGAAGGGGGTGAAACCGAGGCGGCGTAGGAGCCGGCTGGACCGGACGTTCTCCGGGAGGTGGCCCGCCTGGATGAGATGAAGCCCGAGTCCCGCGTAGATGTGGGGAAGCAGGGCCGAGAGCGCCTCGTACATGAGGCCCTTGCCCTCGGCGGTCTGATCGATGCCGTACCCCAGCCAGCAGTTGAGGGAGCTACCGCGGATGATCTGGCTGAAGTTGGCGATGCCCACGATCCGGTCCTCCTGACGGAGCGCGTAGCGCAGCGACAGGAAGAGCCGCTCCTCGGCCTCGAAGAAGCCGATCTGCTTCTCCCAGAAGGGCTGGGTGAACCAGCCCTCGGGCCGCGGGGGGCTCCACGGGGCGAGGAAGTCCGCGTTGCGGAACTGGTAGTCGGCCATCGCGGCGGCGTCGGCGACCCGGAGGGGCGAGAGCTGCAGGCGCTCGGTGGTGAGCGCCGCGGACGGGTTGATCACGCCCGTACCAGTTCGGGCACCGCCGCGAGCTCGTCGTACAGGTAGACATTGGCGATGATCGCCTTCTCGAAGACGCCGAGGTGCATGGACTCGTTCGGCCCGTGGGCGGTGGTCTGCGGGTCGATCACCCCGTTGAGGATCAGCGGCAGATCGCCGAAGCGCCGACCGAACAGGGCGACGAAGGGGATGGACCCGCCGACCCCGACCTGCAGCAGCGGGCGACCCCAGGACTTCTGGTAGGCGCGATCCGCAGCGTCGAACGCGGGCCCCTTGGGCGTGTAGAGCCAGGCCCCCGAGGCGCCCGCTCCCCAGGTGACGTCGATCTGCACGCCGCCGGGCGGATGGGCGAGCAGGGTCCGGGTGATGTGGTCCTTCACCACCGCGTCCTGCTGGCCTGGCGCGACCCGGACCGAGAGCGTCGCCGAAGCCTGACGCCGGAGCGCGTTCTTCTTGTTCTCCTTGGTGGGGAGCGTGGTGGCGACGACGGTGACCGCGGGTTGCCGCCAGAGGTGTTCGGCCGGGGGGTGGCCCTGGTCCGGGAGGGGGTCCACGCCGGCGTGGATGTGCGCGCCGGACCGGATCACCTCGGTGGTGAGCGGGACGTCCCAGGCCGCGGTGGCCCACGCCGCGGGGACCTCGACGTGGAGGTTCTTCAGGCGACCGTTCTCGTCCCACAGGCGGCCGAGGATGGTGACCAGCGCCGTGGAGACGTCGGGGACCATGCCGCCCCAGAGACCGGAGTGCACGTCGGCATCCAGCGCCGAGGTGGTGACGGTGCACTCGAGGATGCCGCGAAGCGAGACGGTGAGCCCGGGGATCTCGGTGGAGGGGTTCTCGCAGTCGGTGAGGATCATGACGTCGGACGCAAACGCCTCGGGGTAGGCGTCCATGTACCGCTCCAGGTTCGGGCTCCCGATCTCCTCTTCCCCTTCGATCAGCAGCTTCACGTTCGCCGGGAGCTCGCCGGTGGTGGCGAGCCAGGCGCCCAGCGCGGCCAGGTGCGAGACCCACCCGCCCATGTCGTCCGCGGCGCCACGGGCGTAGAGCCGCCCGTCCCGCTCGGTGGGCTCGTGGGGCGGCGTGTCCCAGTGCTCCCCCTTGACCGGCTGCAGGTCGAGGTGGCCGTAGATGAGCAAGGTGGGCTTCCCGGGCGACCGCAGGCGCTCGGCGGCCACGCAGGGGAGGGCGTCGGGCAGGGTCAGCACCCGGGCGTTGTCGAAGCCCAGCGCAGCGAGGTCCGCGCAGACCCTCTCACAGAGCCGCCGCACGTCGTCGGCGTGGGCCGGGTCGCAAGAGATCGCGGGGAAACGGAGGTAGGCGCAGAGCTGGGTGATGGCGTTGCGGACGTCGGCGCGGGCGCGGGCGGCCACCTGATCGGCTGGGGAGGCGGGCATACCGGCGACTAACTTCCCCGGCGCGCCCACTCCATCCACCGGGCCACGGCGCGCTCGGATTCGGTGCCCCCGTCCAGCGCGACGCGGACCCGCTCGGCGTCCATCGGCTCCCGGTTCTGGGAGAGCTTGGCCTTGAACTCCACCCGGTCGAGGGGGATCCGGAACGCGACCACCCTCGGCGCCAATGCGTCGACGACCGGGCTGGTCGCGGCCTCCGGCTCGATCAAACGGGCCAGCTGGCGCACCGCCGGGGCTGACTCGATGAGCTCCGGTCGGCCATAGACATGGACCGCCACGTAGTTCCAGGTCGGGACGTGCGCCTCGGGCCTAGTGTACCACCGCGCCGAGACGTAGGCATGGGGCCCCACGAAGGTCACCAGGCTCTCGCCGTCGAGCAGCCGGGTGTGCGGGTTCCGTCGTGCCAGATGGCCGATGATGTGGTCCCCGTCGAGGACGAAGGGGAGGTGCGAAACCAACGGCACGCCGCCGACGACAGAGATGAGGCTGCCGAACGGGTTCTCGCGGATGACCCGCCGCGCGGCGACCAGGTCGTCGGACCGAAAGGTTTCAGGAAGGTTCATGCGAAATGATTACGCCCGGAATCACCCTCAGGATCTTTCAATACTCTGTCGGACCTCTACGCCGAGGCCCATCCCGACCGAGCCGAAGCTGTCCTGCTCGACAATGCGGCCCGGGAACCACCCCTCGAAGAGGGCGCGCACGCGTCGGAGCTGGGAGGTGCCGCCGGTCAGGAACGCGACGTCGACGTCGTCGGTGGTGAGCCCGACCCGGTCGAGGAGCTCCTGCGCCGAGGCGGCGATGCGCTCGACTTCGGGATCGATGGAGTGGTCGAAGCCGGCGGCGGTGACGGGGATGTCGAGCTGGATCTCGCCCCGCTCGAAGGCGAGGCGGGCCTCGTCGGCCTCGCCGAGGGTGATCTTCGCGCGCTCGACGGATTGAAAGAGGAGGTACCCGTAGTTCTCGCGGATGAGCTCCTGGAGGCGCCCGATCCCCTCCGGATCGTCGGTGGTGCGCAGCATGTTCTCGATGAAACGGAGGTTCTTCGGGGTGGTCGCCTGGCACAGGGTATGCCAGCGGCACATCGCGTAGTGGAGGATGGTCGGGATCGCGATGCGGTTGCGGTCGGGCACGTAGGTGGCGTTCACCCCGAAGGACGGGCACACCTTCGTCCACACCAGGCGGGCATCGATGTCGTTCCCGGCGACATCCACGCCGCCGACCCCCAGCACGTCGGTGGTGCGGTCCGGGTTGTCGACGCGCCCCGGTCCGAGTCGGATCAGCGTGAAGTCGCTGGTGCCGCCGCCGAGGTCGCCGACGAAGCAGGTGACGTCGCGGTCGAGAGAGCGCTCGAACGACCGGGCCGCGGCGACGGGCTCGACCTGGAAGCGGATGTCGACGAACCCCGCCAGCTCGGCCGCCCGGCGTAGCCGCGACTCCGCGAGGGCGTCGCGGTCGGGATCAGCGGAGAACCGCGCCGGCCGCCCCAGCAGGACCCGCGTCACCGGCTCGCCGGCCTCCGCTTCGGCGATGCCGCGGAGGTTTCGCAGGAAGCCCCCGATCAGGGTCTCCAGGGTGATGGCCGAGCTGCCGATCGAGGTGCCGTCGAACAGCACCGAGGGGAGGTGCCGCTTCACCGATTGGATGAGCCGGCCCTGGAGGTCGTTCTCGAGGTAGGCGGTGATGGCGCCGGCGCCGTAGACCGGAGGGTCCGGGTGCCGGAAGTACATCAGCGTCGGCATCAGCGTCGGCGTGTGATTCCGGGGATCCAGCGGGAGGGCCCGCACGACCCCGTCCTGCACCAGGGCGAGGGTGGTGTTCGAGGTGCCGAAGTCGATGGCGCAGGCGGCGGCGGACATGGGGCCGGCGACTATCCGATCGCCGGGGGCGCCGAAGGCCCAGACGCGTTCAGAACTGCCTGACCAGCCCGAGCTTTCCGTCGTAGAGGCGACGAATGTCGTCGATTCCGTAGCGGAGCATCACCAGCCGATCGAAGCCCATCCCGAACGCGAACCCCTGCCACACGTCGGGATCGACGCCCGCGTAGCGGAGCACCGCCGGATGCACCAGGCCCGAGGGGATCACCTCGATCCACCCGCTGTGTTTGCACACCGAACAGCCCTTCCCGCCACAGAAGACGCAGGAGACGTCCAGGTCCAGTCCGGGCTCGACGAACGGGTAGAACGCAGGCCGGAAGCGGGTCTTCAGGCCGGTTCCGAACAGCTTGGTGACCAGGGTCTCCAGCGTGTGCTTCAGGTGGGCGAGCGTGACCTTCCGGTCGATCAGCAGCCCCTCGACCTGATTGAAGCTGGCGTGGTGGGTGGCGTCGATGGTCTCGTTCCGGAACACCCGCCCGGGGGCCAGGACGCGGAGCGGGAGCGGGCGCGACATCATCGCGCGGATCTGCACCGAGCTGGTGTGGGTGCGGGGGATCTCCCCCTTGGTGGTGTAGAAGGTGTCCCAGACGTCCCGCGCGGGGTGGTCCTTGGGGATGTTGAGGGCGTCGAAGTTGTGGAACTCGTCCTCGATCTCGGGCCCGGACGCGACCGAGAAGCCCAAGGAGCTGAAGTGCTCCACCACCTCCTCGAGCAGGACGGTGATCGGATGGAGCCGGCCCGGCCGGTGACTGGACGCGGGGGCGGTGACGTCGACCCACCCGGCGTCGAGGGCCACCCGCTCGGCCTCCCCGAGCAGCCGTTCCTTCCGCGCGGACAGCGCGGCTTCGGCGAGCTGCTTGAGGTGGTTCACCGTCTGGCCGAAGCCGGCACGGGCCTCCGGCGGGAGCGCGCCGAGCTGCTTGAGCATCCCGGTGATCTCGCCCTTCTTGCCGAGCAGCGCCACGCGGAGGTCTTCGAGTTGGGCGAGGTCCTGCGCGTCGGCGACGCGCCCCTCGATCGTGGAGGCGTCCATCACCCGCTCTTACGCAGCTCGCTGTCGATGATCGCTTCGAACTTCTCGTAGGGCTGGGCGCCGTTGAGGAAGATGCCATTGATGAAGAAGGCGGGCGTGCCGGAGACGCCGACGTCGCGGCCGTCCTTGGCATCCTTGGCGACCTCCTCCTGCTGGCCGGGATCCTTCCGACACGCGTCCCACTTCGCGGTGTCGAGCTTGTTTTCGTTCGCCAGGCGGACCAGGTCGGCCTCGGTGAGCGCCCGTTGGTCCTTCATGATCGCGCCGTGAATCGCCCAGAACTTCCCTTGGGGGATGGCACAATTGGCCGCGACCGCCGCCGGGGTGGCGTCTTCGTGGAAGTCGAGGGGGAAGTCGCGGAACACGAACTTCACCTTGCCCTCGTAGTTCTTCATGACCTCGTCCACGGTCGCCTGCGCCTTTCCACAGTAGCTGCATTGGTAGTCGGCGAACTGCACGATGGTGATCGGCGCATCCGCGTTGCCGATGAAGGGGTCGTCGTCGGCCGAGACCATGAAGCGCGGCAGATTCGGGTAGGGGAGCTGGGTGGTCACCCCGTAGCTCTTGCGCAGCTCCTTGATGTACACCTGGAAGCGCTCGCCCTTCTTCTTCCCGAGCACCGCCTTCTCGACGTCGCCCCGGACCTCCTCGAGCTGCTTGCCGCGGAACTTCCGCTGGAGCACGCTCCACGCCTCCTGGACTTCGGCCTCGGTGGGCGTACCACCGACCTTCTGGTCGATCTCCACCGCGAGCAGCGCGTCGGCGTTGGCCAGCTTGCGCTTCTCGGCCTCGAGTCCGAGCAGCGCCTGGTTCACCTTGTCGTTCATCCCGGCGCTCTCGGTGTCGAACCGCTGGGTGAGGTACTCCATCTCCAGCTTCGTCACGTCGGAGGCCAGATCCTTGCTCAGTTCAGCATAGGTGAGGGAGCCGCCGGCCCACGTGGCCACGACCGCCTCACCCGGCGTCGAGGCGACAGGTGCGGAGGCCGCCTCCGGAGGGGGCCCCGCAGGCGCGGGTGAGGAGGCTCCGCCGGCTGGGGCTTCCTGACAGCCAAGGAGAAGAGTAGCCAGGAGGAGCATGGACATGAGGCCTTCCAGAAAGCGCCCCAGCGTAACCCGGCGCTTTCCAGTTCGGCCCACCGGTCTATAGGAACCTCCTGCGCCCGGTCAGGGCGAGCACCGCGATCGCGGCCGTCAGCAGTTGGATCCCGAGATCATCGGTGCTGTTGCACCCGCCGCTGCCCGAACGGAAGTTCTGGTCCCGTACCGCGTCGGCCCCGCCGACGATGTCGCTCTCCGGGCCGGTGTCGACTTGCAGATCGGCCCCGTCGCAGTCCTGGTCGATGCCGTCGGCGGCGATCTCCGGGGCCTCCACGTAGATGGTCGAGTCGGTGTCGTCACAATCGGTAACGTCGCGGTCCGCGCCGTCCCCGTCGGCGTCGAAGTCGCTGCCGCCATCGCAGTTCCGGTCGACCCCGTCGTACCAGGCGTCCGGCGCGCCGGGGAAGGTCAGCGGGGCGTCGTCGTCGCAGTCGACGGTGGCGGGCCAGCCGTCGCCGTCCTCGTCGATGTCGTCGAGGCCGTCACAGTCCAGGTCGGAGCCGTCGTCGTCGTACTCGTCGGCGCCGGGGTTCACCGTCGGGTCCACGTCGTTGCAGTCGGGGCCCCCGTAGAGGCTGGAGTCGAAACCGTCGCCGTCCTGGTCGAAGTCGCTGTCGCTGCCGCAGTCCTGGTCGACTCGGTCGTACCAGATCTCCGGGGCGCCGAGGTGGGCGCTGGGGTCGTGGTCATCGCAGTCCCGGCCCCGGACCTCCCCGTCCTGGTCGGCGTCGGGGAGGCGCCACGCGAGGGCCCCGCCGAAGGCACCCATGTCGGCGTGGGTGTGGTCCGGGTCTCCCTCGCCCCGCGGCCCCGAGTCGAGGGCCGGAGACCAGGTGGTGAGCGCGTAGTCCGCCGAGGGGTCGACGAAGAGCGGGTCGCCCCAGCGCACGTCGGCGGCGAAGTCGACGTCTCCGGTCACGGCGCCGACCCGTTGGCGGAACAAGGATGCCTCGACGCGGACCGCGGTGGCCGCGGCGCTGGCGAGGTC
>JAYVAS010000172.1:0-3028 GCA_043750895.1 Pseudomonadota bacterium | reverse complement strand
GGGTCCGCGGGCTGCCGGCCTCGCCGGCCGGCGCGCTCGCAGCGCTCGCGCCGCCCGCTCCCCGGCTGATCAGCGTCTGATCCGGAGGTTCAGACGCTGATCAGCCGGGGAGCGGGCGGCGCGAGCGCTGCGAGCGCGCCGGCCGGCGAGGCCGGCAGCCCGCGGACCCCGCCCCCGGAGACGCGCCGCAAAGGCGCATGCAGGGCGTACGCGGGTGGTTACACTCTGAAAACTCCGAGGTCTACCTTGTCCGCTCCGTCCTTTGGCGTCTCCGTTGCTCGGGCCTCCGGCGAGGTTCGCGTCGCGTACCTCAAGCGCGTGCTCCTGCTGACCTTCGCGGGGCTCTCCATCGCCGCCATCACCGGCCTCATCGGCATGGTCGCGTTGGCCACCGTACCGGCCCTGCTCAGCGGCTACGCCCCGCTCGTCATCGTCCTCGGCACCTGGGCAATCACCAACTTCGTCGCGCGCCCGATGGTGTTCGGCGAACAGAAGTGGTTCGGGTTCATCCTCGGCACCGTCTCCAACGGCATCGCGCTCTCCTTCATCCTCACCATCGCGGCGTTGATGTCGATGGCGGACTTCGGGAACCCCTTCGCCCTCATCGGCCTCGCGCTCGGCCTGACCGCCGCTTCCGGCACCGGTCTCGCGGCCTTCGCCTTCACGCAGAAGCGCGACTTCTCCATGATCGGCGCCTTCCTGTCGGCGATGTTCATCCCGATGATGCTCCTCATGGCCGTCGGGGTGTTCTTCCCGTCGTTCCTGGGCGGCACCCTCGGCCTCGCTCTCTCCGCCCTCTTCGTGGTGATCTCGGCGATGGGGCTGCTCTACCAGCTCAACCAGGTCATCCACAACTTCAACACCGACATGCACATCGAGGGTGCCTACACCATCACCATCGGCGTGCTGGTCCTCTTCTGGAACATCCTGAGCCTGCTGATGCGGCTCCGCCGCAACTAGCCGCTCGCGTATGTCCCCTTCGATCGTCGGCCGCGACGCCGAGCTGCAGTCCCTGCATGCCTGCGTCGCGGCGGGGCGTCACGTCCTGCTCGAAGGCCCCGTGGGCGTCGGCAAGACTGTGCTCGCCCGCGCGGTGTGCGCGGCGCTCGCACGCGGGCTGCACCGGGTGGACGGTGACGGTCGGTACACCGAGAGCAAGCTGGTCGGGCAGTTCGACCCGCCCGCAGTCCTGGCCGGCGGCTACCGGCCCGAGCACTTCCTCCCCGGCCCGCTGACCCGCGCCATGCGGGAAGGCGGCGTGCTCTTCGTGAACGAGCTGAACCGGATGCCCGAGGGCGTGCAGAACGTGCTCCTGCCCGCGATGGACGAGGGCGCCCTCCAGGTGCCCATGCTGGGCGAGATCCGCGCCGCGCCTGGATTCGTGCTGATCGCGACCCAGAACCCCTCCGAGTTCGTGGCCACCGGGGCCCTCTCCGAGGCGCTGCTGGACCGGTTCGAGCTGGTGCGCCTGGACTACCAGACCGAGGAGGAGGAGCGCGCGATCGTCCATCGGGACTGTCGATGCGCCCCGAACGCCGAGATCGTCGCCGAGGCCGTCGCCATCGTCCGCGCCACCCGCACCGACCCCCGCATCCGCCGGGGCGCGTCGGTGCGCGCCGCGATCGCCATCGCCGACATCGCGGTACGCCTCGACGGGGACGTCGCCCGCGCCGCCACCCTCGCCCTCCCCACCCGGATCGAACTGGCCGACACCACGAACACGCGCATCGCCGACGTCCTGGCCACGCTCAAAAAAAAAGTGACGCCGAGCCCCGAGCGGTAGCGCCGAAGCCGTCGCACCCCCCGGCGCCGGGCACCCACGCCGCCGCGATGCCGTCGCCGCCGCCGCCATCGTCCCTCCCCGCGTCCCTGCCCCCCGACGGCTGGGAGGTGGCGAAGGACTGGCGTCGCTACGCGGCCCTGCTCCCTGCCGGCCCCCATCGTCAGGCCGTCCAGAACGCCGCCATCGACGCCATCCTGGCCCGCGCTCGGCAGCTCGTGCGCCACGCCGCTCCGCCCATGACCCGGGTCGAGCAAGGCTGGCCTGCGGATGGGGAGCTCGACCTCGAGCAGACGCTGGAGCGCCCCCGGCCGTGGCAGCCGGAAGATCTGCGCGTGGTCCGGGTCATCCGCCGCGAAGCAGAGGTGGTGGTGATCCTCGACATGAGTCTCTCGATGACCGGCGAGAAGATCGCGCTGGTCGCGGTCGCCACCGCGATCCTCCGGATGAAGCTCGAGCACGTCGCGGTGGTGGCTTTCGACACCGCCGCCCACCTGCTGGTCCGGGCCGGCGAGGTCGTCTCTCCGAGGGAGCTGGTCCGTCGGGTGCTGGAGGTCCCCGCCCAGGGCTACACCAACATCGAGGCCGGACTGGTCGAAGGGGCCCGCCAGGTGCGACGCTCTCGGCACCGGGAACGGGTCGGCCTGCTCTTCACCGACGGCGTCGCGAACGTCGGTGCGGACCCGGTCGCCGTCGCCGGCCAGTTCCCCCGTTTGCACGTCGTCCATCTCGGCGCTCACCACCCCCAGGGCGCCCGATGCTGCCGAGACGTCGCCCTCGCCGGCCGGGGCCGGATCTACCGTGCCCGAGCCTACGCGGACCTTCCCGGGGTCGTCCGTCGCGCGGTGCGTGAACTTTTCCGAACTTGAACCGAGGCTTCCCTCCCGAGAGGAAACGTGTTTACATCATCGGCATGCGCTGGGTCCCTCGGGCGACCTACCTCCTTTCCCTCGCCCCGGTGTTGACCGACTGGGTGGATACCGGCCATCTCCCGCACACCCCCACGGAGTACGTCACCGAGGTCGTCCTCGGGGCGCTGATCGCGCTCGGCGTGTGGCGCCTCCAGGGGGAAGCGGACCGGATGCGCACGTTGGCGCTCACCGACGGCCTGACCGGGGTCGGGAATCGGCGCGCGTTCACGCAAGACCTGACACGAGAGGTAGCCCGGGCGCACCGACTGGGAACGGCGCTGACGGTGGCCTACCTCGACCTCAACGACTTCAAGGCCATCAACGACCGCCTCGGACA
>JAYVAS010000171.1:0-11788 GCA_043750895.1 Pseudomonadota bacterium | reverse complement strand
CGGGCCGACGCCTTCCTGACCCGGGCCGTCGACTACGGACTGGAGGCCGAGGCGCCGTTCGTCACCGCGGTGGGGGAGGCCCCGCTGCGGATGGTGGCCCGGATCGCGGACGACGATCGGTCCTGGACGGAGGCGGTGACCGGCGACTGGACCATGGCGACCGAGACCCTCGCCGGGATCTGGCCGATCTCCTATCCGGCCGACACCACGGGCTGGCAGGAGGTGACCTGGACCGACGCGCGCCCCGCGGCCGGCATCCTCTCCACCAACAGCTTCCACTGGCGGTACACCAGCACCGAGTCCAACGCCAACCGCGGGCGGGCCGCGGCGATCTCCCGGGTTTTCTTGTGTAACGACTACACCGCGCGGGCCATCCCTTTCGACCGGTCGGTGGACCTCTCGGACGCCGCCGCGGTCGCCGACGCGCTGCAGAACAACGCCGACTGCGTGTCCTGCCACGTCAGCCTGGATCCGCTCGCTGCCAACCTCTTCGGGTTCTGGTACCGCTTCGACGAGGACCCCTTCGAGCGCGCCCGCTACCACCACGATCGGGAGGGCCTGTACGCCGACTACCTCGGTGGGGTGGCGCCGGGCTATTTTGGCACGCCCGACACCGGCCTCTACGCGCTCGGGCGCCTCATCGCCGCCGACGATCGCTACCCGAGCTGCGCGGTGGAGACGGTGTACGGGAGCGTGCTCCAGCGGCCGCTCGACGTCGCCGACACCGACGCCCTGGTGCGGCACCGCAACGCCTTCGTCGCCGACGGCCTGCGCTTCCGCGACCTCTATCGTTCGATCCTGACCGATCCCGCGTACGGCGCCGCTCCCCCGCACCTCCTCTCCGCGGACCAGCTCGCGGCGACCGTGGAGGGCGTGACCGGCTTTCGTCTCGAGCGGGACGGCTGGGATCTGCTCCGGAACGACGCCCTCGGCTTCCGCATGCTCGCGGGCGGCCTGGACGGGATCGACGCGACGGCGCGGGTGACTACGCCCACTCCGACGCTGCTTCTGCTGCAGGAGCGGCTCGCCGAAGCCGCGGCCGGCTGGGCGGTCGACGAGGGCCGCATCGGTTCGCTCGCTGCTGCGCCCACGACCGCCGACGTGGTCGCGCTGGCCCGGGCCGCGACCGGGCAGGTGTGGACGGCGGAGACGGCCGACGGGCTGCGGGAGCTGACCGAGGGCATGTCGCCGCGGGATGCCTGGGTGACCGTCCTGAGCGGAGTCCTGCGGGATCCTGCAGCGCTGGTGTACTGATGTGGAGCCGCCGCGGTCTGTTGGGCAGCGCCCTCCTCGGCGGCGGGGGGTTGTTGCTCCCGCGGCGGGCGCGCGCGGCCGCGCGCGGTGACCGCAAGTTCGTGTTCGTCGTGAACCCGGGCGGCTGGGACCCGCTCTGCGTGTTCGCGCCCAGCTTCGGCAGCCCGTCGATCGAGATGGAGCCCGACGCCGTCCCGATGACCTTCGGGGGGCTCACGCTCGTGGACCACCCCGATCGCCCCTCGGTGCGCGCCTTCTTCTCCGACTGGCACGCGCGGTGCGCGGTGCTCAACGGCATGCTGGTCCCCTCCGTCGCGCACGCGCCGAGCCAGCGCGCGTTGATGACCGGCAGCACCAACGCGTCGAACCTCGGCGACTGGCCGGCCCGCCTCGCGGCGGCGGGCGCCGATCGGTACACCCTCCCCGAGGTGGTGTTGTCGGGACCCTCGTACCCGGGGGACCTCGCGGGGGTGGTGTGCCGGAGCGGCGCGTCCGGACAGCTCGATCAACTGCTGAGCGGGACCGTCGTCAGCGACCGGTCGGGGGGGACCTACCCGGCGGGCGCCGAGGCCAACCTCGACGCGTGGCTCGCCGCGCGCCCCGGGGATCCCGCGTGGGCGCAGGCGCACACCCGGATGCAGGCGGTCAAGGAGCGACGGTCGGACGTCGTGTGGGGGTCCACCGCCACCATCGACGACCAGATCGCGCGCGCCGCCGAGATCCTGGCCGCCGATCTCGCGCGCTGCGTGTCGATCGGCTTCGAGCTCTGGCCGTGGGACACCCACGCGAGCAACGACACCTACCAGTCGATCAACTTCGAGGCGTTGTTCGTGGGGTTGCGGAGCCTGCTCGACACCCTCGCGGTGACGCCCGCCAGCAGCGGGGCGATGCTCGCCGACGAAGTGGTGGTGGTGGTGGTCTCGGAGATGGGGCGCACGCCGGTGCACAACCCCTCCGAGGGCCGCGACCACTGGCCCTTCACCAGCGTGCTGTTGGTCGGGCCGGGGCTCGCCGGTGATCGCGCCTACGGTGGGGTCGACACCATCTACAACGGCCAGCTCGTCGATCCCGCCAGCGGCGACGTCGCCGCGACGGGGGTCTCGGTGGACCCCGCGGTCCTCGGCGCGACCCTCCTCGCCCTCGGTGACGTGGACCCGGAGGAGACCCTCCCCGGGGTACCGGTGCTCGACGGCATGCTCGCCTGACGCCGAGCGGGGTACCATCCCGGGATGGTCGTCCTGCTCTTCCTCACCGTCGCCTGCACCGCGCCCGGAACGGGGTCGAAGTCCGGCGAAGACAGTGGGCGCGGCGTTTCCGACGACCGCGACGGCGACTTCTACGCCGACGACGAGGATTGCGATCCGGACGACCCGGCCACGCATCCCGGCGCCGACGAGCTGTGCGATGGCAAGGACAACGACTGTGACGGCGTCACCGACGACGGCTTCCCCGCGACGGTGTGGCACCCCGATCGGGACGGCGACAGCTACGGAGATTCGGCCGAACAGCTCCTCACCTGCCTCGAACCCGCGGAGTGGGTCACCGACGCCGGGGATTGCGACGACGCCAACGCGACGGTGTACCCGGGGGCCGAGGAGATCTGTGACGACGGCGTGGTCCAGGACTGCGCGTCGACCGAGGCCGAGGCACGCACGCGTTGCGCCCTCGCCGGGGACCTCACCCTCGGGACCAGCGGGCTCTCCCTCCGGGGGGACGCCGAGGGGGATCAGGCGGGCGCGGCACTCGCGGCGGGTCGGCTGCTCTCGACCGGACCGGCGTTGGCGGTGGGCGCCCCGGGGCGGGACTCGGCGGGCCAGGGCAGCGGGGCGGTGTGGGTGGTGGCGGGGTCTACCAGCGGCACCGCGCTCCTCGGAGACGTCGCGACCCTGGTGACCGGGCTCGGGACCGGCGACCAGCTCGGCGCCGCGCTCGCCGGCGTGGGTGACCTCGACGGGGACGGGGACGACGAGCTGCTGGTGGGCGCGCCGGGCGACGAGACCAGCGGCAATGCCGCCGGGGCAGTGTGGCTCCTCCCCGGCCCGGTCGTCGCCGGCCCGGTATCCGCCGGGGGTGCGCGACTGACCGCGCCGACGGCGGGGGATCGGGGCGGCGCGGCGGTGGCGGCCGTCGGGGACATGGACGGCGATGGGTACCCGGAGTGGGCCATCGGGGCCTGGGGCTCCGACGTGGGCGGGATCGACGCGGGCGCCGCCTACCTGTACGGGCGCATGGTCGGCGCCGACGCCTCGCTCGGCGCGGCGGATCGGGTCCTTTGGGGCGCGTCCCCCTACCAGCATGCCGGCGCGGCGCTCGGCGGGGCGGGCGACCTCGACGGGGATGGCCTCGCGGAGCTGGTGGTCGGTGCGCCCACCGACGTCGCGGGGGGCACCGGCGCGGGTGGGGCGTGGGTGGTCGCGGCGTGGCCGGGGGCGTCGGCGGGGCTCGGCGACGTGGGGGTGGGCTGGCTGGGCGTGGCCGGGGACGCCGCTGGCACGGCGGTGGCCGGGCTCGGGGACGTCGACGGCGACGGCTACGGGGATCTCGCCGTGGGCGCCCCCGGTGGGGGAGGCGGGGCGGGTCAGGTGTACGTGGTGGCCGGACCGGCGGGGGGCGGGGGCTCGCTCGCCGCGGCGGCGTCGATCCTGGTCGGAGACGCGGCGGGGGACTTCGCGGGAGGAGCGGTCGCCGGCGTGGGCGACGTCGACGGGGACGCGCGGGGCGACCTGCTGGTGGGCGGCCCGGCAGTGGACGGGGCGGGCGCGGACAGCGGGGGCGCCTGGCTCGTCGTGGCGGTCTCACCGGGGACGGGCGAGCTGTCCCGCGGGGCGGCGGTGCTGCGCGGTCCGGAGGCCGGCGGCCGGGCGGGCGCGGCGGTGTCGACGGGCGGTGACGTCGATGCGAACGGCTTTCCCGAGATCTTCGTCGGCGGGCCGGGCGTGGCCTACGGGGATGTCGTCGGGGCCGCGTGGCTGCTGGCGGGTGGGGGGCCGTGACGACGATGTCGAGGTCCCCGACGATGTCGAGGTCGACCCTAGTGACTGAACGGCACCGGAGACATCGGCGACGTCGGGACCGAGCCCGCGCCGTCGTCGAAGGTCACCACGCCTGAGTCGAGGTCGTAGCGGCCACCGATGATGGCGAGCTTGCCGTGCTCTTCGAGCTGCCGGAGGATGGCGCTCTTCTCGAGCGTCGCGAGCTGGCTGCGCACGTTGGCGGCGATGGCTTGATCGAGGTCGGTCACGCCCCGGATCCCGGGCCGGATGAGCGCGAGCAGGGCGTCCAGGTTGGGTCCGAGCTTGTCGGTCCCCAGGGCGGCCTTCACGGCCCCGCAACGCTCGTGGCCCAGCACCAGCACGACCGGCGTGTGGAGGTGTTCGGCGGCATACTCGACCGAGCCGGTGGTCACCTCGTCGGCGACGTTTCCGGCCACACGCACAGTGAACATCTCGCCGAGGCCCACATTGAAGAGGTGCTCGGGGGGGACGCGGGAGTCGGCGCAGGTCAGCACCGTGCACCAGGGGGCCTGGGACGGGGCGATGGCCTCCCGCCGAGGAGGCGAGACGTCACCGACCGGGATTCCGCCCCGTGCGAACCAGACGTTTCCGTCGACGAGGCGCTTGCGCACCTCGCTCGGGGTGTAGGTCGCCGCCGCCTCCGCCTTCGCGGGGGCCTTCTCGGCCGCCTTCGTCGACGTGCGCGTCTTGGGGGTGGTGCTGGTGCTGGGCGCGTGGGCGGCCGTCTTCGGGGCGCTGGTGGGCGTCCCGTGTCCGACCGGCGTGCTGGCGCCGTGCTCCGATGCGAAGACGGAACCGGCGACCAGGCCGACCGTACCGGCCAGCGCGAGGGTGAGGAGGAGGTTTCGTGCCATGCCCGGTACTTCGGCGCGGACGGGGCGGGCTTGAGGCCTAGGGCGCGAGTTCCTCCGAACGCGCGGTGGCGGCCATGCCGCGCATCACCACGCTGACGGCGCGCTCCATGTGCGCGTCGATCAGCTCGGGGGCGATGAGCCCGCTCGTCCAGCCCACCAGCGCGCCGAACCAGATCTGCTGGAGGAGGTGGGCGAGGAGGACCTGGTCGGGATGCACCTCGTCGGCGAAGTGTGCGGGTCCGCGCTGGGCGTCGACGATCAGGCTGGTGATACGGCCCTGGTAGCGGGTCACCTTCTGGGCGAGGTCCGGCTCCCCGCACGCGATGGTGCGGAGCATCGCCGAGGCCAGCTTGGGGCGGCGAACCAGCTCGGCGGTGGCGATCCGGAAGAAGTGCCGGATGCGATCCTCCTCCAGCGCGTCCGTGATGGGCGCGGCGCGCAGGCGTTGCTCCATCCGCTCCGACTCGAACTCCAAGGCTGCGGCGAGGATGTCCTCCTTGCTGGTGAACCGCCGATACACGGTGCCCAGCGCGACGTCGGCGTCGAGTGAGACATCCCGCAGGCGGACAGCGTCGAAGCCGTCCCGTTCGGCGAGCGCCATCGCGGCTTCTACGATGCGAAGGGAGAGCTCGTCCACGCGGAGAGTTGAACCCGGGGCGGGTGCGGTGTCCACGCCTCCGCTTCTACTCGCGCGTGTTGAATAGGTATTGACGAAGTCTGAGGGGTGAGCACCTTTTGCTCATGCTGTTGCTCCTCACCCTCGCTCACGCGACCACCCCCAACTCCCCCGAAAGCTGGCTCAACGCTGGAGAACGTCCCGTCGACGTTCGTTTCCACGCCGAGGTCGGGTTTCTCGCGCCGCTCGCCCACACCATCCAGTTCGGCTCCGACGGAACGAAGTTCGACTACGTCGCCGACGGCGGGCAGGATCTCCTGTTCCCGGTGGTGCGGCTCTCGGCGGACGGCGACTTCGGTCGCAGCACCATCGCGCTCCTGTACCAGCCTCTCCAGATCGACACCGAGGTCATCCTGCCCGAGGCCATCCGACAGGACGCCGTCGACTTCCCAGCCAACACCCCGCTCGACCTCCGCTACGGGTTCAGCTTCTGGCGCGGCTCCTACCTCTACGATCTCGCCAAGGGCGATGCCCGCGAGGCGGCGGTGGGGCTCGGGATGCAGATCCGGGACGCCAACATCACCTTCTCCTCGGCGGACGGTACCCTGCGCGCGACCAACCGCGACGTCGGCCCGGTACCGCTCCTGAAGTTCCGCGGCCGGCTCCCCCTCGGTGACAAGATGTGGGCCGGGGCCGAGGTGGATGGAATCTACGCGCCGATCAAGTACCTCAACGGCGCCGACACCGACGTCGTCGGGGCCCTCCTCGACGGATCCCTCCGTGCCGGGGTCGCCCTCGATCACGGTGCGGACGTCTTCCTGAACGCGCGCTACCTCGGGGGCGGAGCCGAGGGCTCCGACAAGTCGCCCGACGGGATGGGGGACGGCTTCACGTCCAACTGGCTCCACTTCTTCACGCTCTCGGTGGGAGCCACCCTCCGCTAGCCCGGCCAGTTCGTTCGCCCGGACGATGGGAGCGCCGGATCAGTCCCCGGCGCCGCCCCACCACGGCGCCAGGAAGCGGCGGACCTCGGTGCAGATCAACGGCAGCGAGGCGGCCAGCTCGTGCCCGTCCTCGACCTCGATCATACGGCAGTTCCGGCGGGTGCTGGCCCAGGTGCGCGATCCCTCGATGTCCACGACGTCGTCGTTCCGCCCGTGGATGAGGAGGACGGGCACACGGACGTCCACCGGGCCCACGTCCACGGCTTCGACGTCCCGGAGGAAACCGACGTCTACCCGCGCCAGCTTGCCGGTGGTGTGGTCGGTCACCGAGAGCCAACCGGTCTCCTCCCACGCGGCGAGCTCCGCGGCCGACCGCTCCCGCCATCGGCGCGCGATCCCGAAGGCCGGTGCGAGCAGCACGACTGCCCCCACCCGCGGGTCACGCGCCGCCACGGTGGCCGCCACGAGGCCCCCGAGGCTGGAGCCGAGCAGCACCGCGCGGTCCGTGGGCCCGCCGATCGCGGCCTGCACGACGTCCACCATCGCGCTCACGCGGAGGCCAGCGAAGCTGGGCACGCGGAGGTTCAGGCGATCCACGCCGACGCCCAACTCGGCGAGGGAGGCCGCGACGCCGCGGCCCTTGGTGGACTCGGGCCCGGAGCCGAAGCCGTGGAGGTACAGGAAGCGGGGGAGCACGGCGCGCGCTAACCCGCCTCCCGCGGGGATGGCGTGCGCGGCCCGACCACGATGCCCGTGACCCGGCGGACGTAGTACGCAAGGAACCTCACGATCCCGCGGAGGCCGAGCAGGCCTCCGCCGCCCCGAAAGCTGGACACCTGGCCGAGGAAGCCCACCGGTCCCATGACCAGCACGCCCCGATACGCCGGCGGGCCGACCGGCGCGCTGCCGTGCCAGAGGTCCACGTAGAGGTGGGTGGTATCGAACAGGAACGTCGGGTACCAGCGGCGGCGGCACACCTCCTTGAATCCACCCAGGAAGTAGGGGACGCCGGCGCTCGTCTCCAGGGCCAGGCCGTAGCGCATGTGCAGGATGCGCCCGTCGGGGGCCGCGTCCACGAACAGGTCCAGGTATCCGGCGCCGACCCGGAGCGGCTCCGGGGAGAGGGAAGGGGCCAGCACGCATCCGAACGCGGGGGAGCGGTGCGCGGGGTCGGCCACCATCCGGTCCACGTCGGGGGTCACCACGGTGAGCACGAAGGTGGCGGAGGCGGCGCTGGCGCGCGCGGCGCGGGCCGCGTCGACGTAGGACAACGTGGGCGTGGGCCCCACCCAGCCGGTCATGGTCTCGGTGAAGCGGACGAGGTCGGGCATGGCGCGGACTGTAGCGCGCGCCGGGCGAACGAGCGGAGGTCGGAGATCAGGGCGCGGCGAAGGTCTCGGAGAAGAAGTCGCCCATCATCTCGTACGCCCGCTTGGCGGTGCGGGCGTCGTACGCGCACGCCGGGGCGGTGGCGCCCACCTCGGTGAAGCAGTGGACCGCGCCGCTGAACGCCACGAGCTGCCAGTCGGCGCCCGCGTCGGTCATCTCTTTCTGGAAGGCGGTGACGTCGGTGGGGCTGACGTAGGTGTCGGCCGCGCCGTGGAGCACCATGATCGGGGTCTTGAGGCTGCCCGTGGCCGCGCGGGCGGAGGTGTCGAGGGCGCCGTGGAAGCTCACCACCCCGTCGAGGTCGGCGCCGCTCCGCGCCATCTCCAGCACGGTCGCGCCGCCGAAGCAGAAGCCGATGGCCCCGATGTGCGACGGGTCGAGCGGGACGCCCTTCTGGGACCGCAGGGTCTCCACGGCGGCGTTGGCGCGCCCGCGGAGCAACGGCCGGTCCTTGTAGAGCGCCCCGGCGGCGGCGGCGGACTGGGCGTCGTCGGTGGGACGGAGGTCCTTGCCGTACACGTCGGCGACGAGGACGACGTAGCGGCTACCGGCGATCCCCTTCGCCTTCTCGACCGCGGCGGGGGTCACGCCCCGCCAGTTCGGGACCATCACCACGCCCGGCCGCGGGGTGGTCGTGGCGTCGTCGTACACGACGTAGCCGGCGAAGCTGGTGCCGCCGTAGGACCAGCTGACAGGCTCCGCGCGGGGGGCTGCGAAGGCCGGGGAGAGGGCGAGGAGGACGGCGTACATGGGATCGGCTCCGAAGGCGGCGGCGTGGTCTGCCGGCGCGCGCGAGGTGGACCGGGATCAGCCGATGCTGGCGAGGGCGCTGCGCACGGCCGCGAGGACGAAGGGTACTTCTTCCAGGGCGTTTGGCCAATGGGGGGCCAGGCGCAGGCAGCCGTCGGGCGCCGACGCCACGATCCCCTGTGCTTTCAGCGGGGCGACCAGCGGGTAGGGGTCGGCAGCGGCGGGGGGACGCAGGGCGAGGATGCCCGAGCGGCCGTCGGCGTGGGCGGCACGGAGCGAGGTGAAACCCATCTCGAACAGCGCGGGTTCGATGCGGTCGTGCCAACGTTGGACGTGATCGCGGATCGCTGGCACGCCGAGCGCCTCGATCAGGCCGAGGGACGCGTCCAGCGCCGCGTACCCGGCGCCGTTGAGGACCCCGCTCTCGAACGCATCCGCCTGGGCCCGGATCGGCCGGTCGTAGGACAACAGGCCCGGTCCCTTGAACAGGAACCCGACCGGGTCGACGTGCGAAAGCCACCCGGCCAGGCGCGGGACCAGGTGCGGGGCGCGGGCGGGAGACACGTACACGAAGCCGCACCCCTCGATGCCCATGAGCCACTTGTGGCTGCCGCACGCGAGGTAGTCGATGCCTGACGCGACCACGTCCACCGGGACGACCCCGACCGCCTGGATCGCGTCCACGAACAGCTCGGCGCCGTGGCGGCGGCAGAGGGCCCCGATCTCCGTGAGGGGCATGGCGAGCCCGGTCTGGAACTGCACGGCGCTCACCGCCACGAGGCGCACCCCGGTGCGGAGCGCCGCCTCGAGTCGCGTGAGGCCGTCGCCGGTGGGTCCGCGGCCCAGCCCGAAGCCGTCGAGCGGGAGTCGAAGGGGCGCGAGGTCGTAGGTCGCGGCGGCCTGTAGCCAAGGGGTGACGTTGGTGGGGAACTCGCCGTCGAAGACCACGACCCGATCGCCGCGCTTCCAGGGGTAGGTGTTGGCGATGGCGACCACGCCGGAGGTGGTGTTGGCGACCAACCCGATGGTCTCGGGCTCTCCACCGATCAGCCGGGCCAGCCGCTCGCGGAGCCCCGCCCGCTGCTCCATCCACCGCGGCAACGCCCCCATCCCCTCCGCGGCGTAGCCGTCGAGCAGGGACAGCACCGCCGCCCGCACCGGCGCCGATACCGGCGAGATCCCGCAGTGTGCCAGGTACGAACGGGCGGTCAGGCTCGGGAACAGGCTCCGGTCGCCGAGCTGCGGGGTGGACATGCCGGCGACGTAGCGCGCCGAACAAAGGCGGCCAATCGGCGCCGGGTCCGGTATGGTTCAGCGCGATGTCCCTGTTCCTGCTGCTCGCCTGCACCGCCGTGCCCCCCGTCGTAGACACCGCCGGGACGCCGACGGACACGGCCACCGCGGGGACCCCCACCGACACGGCCACCGACACCGACACCACGCCCACCGACACCGACACCGCCCCGGTCGACGCGGACGCCGACGGCTACGGCCTACCGGAGGACTGCGACGACGCCGACGACGACGTCCACCCGGGCGCGCCCGAGGAGTGGGACGGCAAGGACGGCGACTGCGACGGGCGGGTCGACGCGGACGGGGCGTACAGCGGATCGATGCAGGTGGACGCCACCGCCATCTACGAGGGGGTGGCCCGCCCCTTCTCGCTCGTGTGCCCCACCACCCTCGACCGGACCGGGGGCGTTCTGGCGCTCACCATGGTGTGCACGCCCGATCCCGCCGACGAGCTTGCGCAGCTGTTGCTCGGAGAGACCGTCACCCTCACCGCCGGGGACGACCTCATGGGCGGCCCCACCTGGTCGGGGGAAGGCACCCTGGTCTCCAGTGATGGGTGGTCCACCGCGGTGGACCTCGGTCTGGCGTGGCCCGACCTGGACGCGGTCACGGTCATCTGGCAGCTCGACACCCGCAGCCTCGACGCGAACGGCGACGGGACGTTGCGCTACCCCGCCAGATAAGGCCCGGGTCCGTGCGCCGACACCACAACCCTCACACCCAGCCGCGGAAGACCCACCCGGTGTTCGACAATTGGGACGTGGTGGTGCTTGGTTGGTACGCCGCCTGCCCCAGCGGGACGCTCGCGCGGGGGGAGGCCCGGAAGATCGAGCTGTGTGGCCATCACCTCGTGCTGTTCCGGGGGGAGGACGGGCGCGCCCGCGCGTTGGACGCCTACTGCCCCCACATGGGCACCCACCTCGGCATCGGGACGGTGGTGGGAAACACCATCCGGTGTTTCTTCCATCAGTGGCGCTTCGACGGCGACGGGCGGTGCGTGGACGTTCCCTGCGGGGAGGCGCCGCCGGCGCACGCGCGGGCCCAGCCGTACGCGGTCGAGGAAAAGTACGGGTTCGTCTGGGTGTACCCCGAGGCGGTCGCCCCGCACCCGGTGCCAGGCTTCGACGAGCTCGACGGCGTCGAGCTGATGTTCACCCACGACCCCCCGATCGAGACCGAGTGCCATCATCACGTCTCGATGGTCAACGGCATCGATGCCCAGCACCTCGCCACCGTGCACGGCATTCGCATGGGCATGGACCTGGTCGTGACCGAGCACCCGCGCGGCAACGTCGTCGACTACGTCCTGCGCGGCGAGGTCCCGCGGGCGTCGGTACGCGGTCGGCTGATCCACGCCGCCATCGGCGGGCGCTACGCCTACGCCATGCGCTACGTCGACGCGAACCTCGGCCTCTTGACCACCGTGAGGGACGTCCGCCTGTTCGGAACCGGCCCTCGGGTGCCCAGCCTCCACATGATCTTCGCCTACAGCATGTTGGAGCCAGGGCGGATTCGGGTGCAGCCCATCTACGTGGCGCGGCGCCGCGCTGGTCCGTGGGGGTGGGCGTGGACCTGGGTGCTGCTCACGGTCACCCGGCTCGGCTACTACGGGCTCCGGGGCGGGGACCGTCACGTCTACGCGAACATCCGCTTCCACTCCCAGGCGCTGCTGCC